>NZ_JBHOFD010000028.1:0-112173 GCF_046543445.1 Paenibacillus nanchangensis | reverse complement strand
GCAAATAAGGGAAACTGAGTCCGTCAATTTTCCAAAATACGGAATCATCAGCAAATAAACAGAGGGAGGTCTTCTGAGTCGGTGAGAAAGTCAAAGAGGAGTCAATGCAGAGCTGCTTCAAAAGGCCTCCAAAGTTTGAAAAATTGAGACGGTGTTCAGGCAGGGAATGTTGCTGTAACATAGAGTTACGCACCTTTCTTGTTGGCATGGTTGGTCGCACTGCCATGATCCCTAACAAGTGAGGTGTTTTTGTCAATACAAGTAAATCTATTGTATTTTTCTTGCTCACTCAAGGGTCTAAGCCGTTTTTCTAGCTGCGAAAGTTGAGTAAGCTTTCTGTACCGCAATTGACAGGGGCCATTTTCCCCGAAATGTACAAATAGGGTACGGAATCGTAATGGTTCCCGTACCCTTTATGAATGTGAAACGATCATGCCGCGAACAGCTTTATTCAACAAATCGGCAGGTTAGTAAAATTAAAAGGGTGAGAAATATGAAAAAAGGATTTTTGGTTGGTGTTACGTTCATGCTGATGCTAACATCGGCTTGTGGAAAGGTTGAAACAACATCAACTCCCCAAGCTTCAAGTACTTCGAATCAAAGCGTAGGACATGTAGCTGTTCCCAAAGGCACTGCTGCTCCCCAAACAAACACTAGCAGTGAGCATGAATCTGAATCTGACGAGTCCATCATTCCAAAAAATACCGCTGAATATTGTGAAGATGTATGGACAAGTTTGGATAGCGAAACGGAAAAGTCTTTTTATGGAACCTGGAAAGTTGAGAAACTATTGGGATTTGCAAATTCCTACAATGATGCGTCTGAATATCCAACAGGGCAACAGATTATTGGTGATGAATTGATAATAAATGAAGACTTCTTTTCATCAATAGGACTTAAAAACTATAGCGATTATCAACATGAACTGAAAAACCCGTCATATAGGCTTGAATTTAAATGCTATAACTCCGACTCTTTTTATCGTTTATTTAAAACTGATCCCGATACTTTAAAGATAAATATAAATGATACAGTAAAATACATAGGGATAAATGACACTTCTACAAAGCTTGGCATACCTCTAAGTTTCTTTATGGTCAATCATGGTCGACTTATTTTGTTACTAGAGGCAACATCTTTTGAACTAAAAAAAGTCACGGATAAAACGAAATGAGGCAGTCTCACGCCTCCGCCTTCCCTGGATTCAACGCTTGTTTTGCTGCTGTTGCTTGGCCTAACCGGTTTGTGCCGATTACTCCCGCTATAATGAGCACGGAGCCAATCAGATGATACACCGTAATCTCTTCCCCCAAAAACATCGCTCCGGCTGCTACGGAGACAATCGTCGAGAGATTGCTGAATACGCTCATTTTCGACGCTTCCATTTTGGACAGGATGTAGTTGGAAGTCAGCGCTGTGACTAAGGAGGATACAATCCCCAAAAAAAGGATGGAAACAACAAAGGCGCCGCTGGTAAGCGGAGCGAACAAGCTGTCCATCGTTCCAGCCGCGGCATGTCTAGTAACCGACACCGTCAGAAAAGTGACAAACCCGACCCCCTGCATCAAATACGTCATTTCCGCAGGACTGAACTGCTTCGACAGGGAACGGGCCATTACGGTATAGCCCGCGAAGACAACACAAGTCAGCAGTAATAAGGAAATACCCAGCATATTGGACAAATCGATCCGGCTGCCTTTCATCACAAAGATAAACACCACGCCGAACACCGAAAGGAAAATGGACAGCTTTTGTAAGACGGTCGTTGTTTCCTTCAAAAATATAGACGCAACGATCATCGTTACCACCGGAGTGAATGCGTACAGAATGCCCCCTTCCGCCGAAGTGGCGTGCTGCAGCCCAAACGCCTGGAGCAGGAAAAACCCAAGCGGGTACATCACGGCGAGCAGCAGGATTTTATAGACCGGTTTCCCGCGGTAATTCAGCTTAATCCAGCCGAAAGCAACCGGTACGGACATCACCAACAACGGGGTGGCAAAACGGAAGGCCAGCGTGTCGAGCGGACTGGCGTAATCCAGCGCGAGTTTGGCAAACAAAAACGATAAACCAATGATTATCGCATTAAGTACGGCTAACAAATACGGGAGCCTTAAATGGTTAGAATGAATGACGGCCTCCTCCTCTCCTCTAACGGTGACGTGTTCGCGAACTTCTCAACCGTTACTATGAAGATAGGGCAAAAAGGCAGAGCGGACAACGCCATATTCACCTAACTGTATCGATACAGTTCCGACAGGAGTGCAGACAAGGGGGACCAGCGTGAAAAAGTACTTTTCCATTTTATCCGACATGGAAAATAAAATCCGGGACAAGCTTTACCCTCCGGGGCAAAAGCTGCCATCCGTCCGCAGTGCCGCAAAAGCTTACGGCTGCAGTATCAGCACGGTTACGCGGGCCTACGCGGAGCTGGAGAAACGCCATGTCATTTATTCGGTTCCGCAAAGCGGCTTTTATGTGGTTGAAAAACCAGGCAGCTGGCGCGACAGCAGAGACAGCAGCGTAATCAACTTCGCTTCGGTATTTCCGGATTTGGATGTATTTCCGTATTTAGACTTCCAGCATTGTTTAAACAAAGCGATTGACATCTATAAGTACGACTTGTTCACCTACGGTGATCCGCAGGGCTTGGAGTCTTTCCGCCATACCCTTGTGTCCCATTTGGCAGGTGATCAGGTGTTTGCCAAAGCGGAGCGGATCATTGTCACTTCAGGCGCCCAACAGGCTCTTCATGCGTTGGCGAAAATGCCTTTTCCTAGCGGCAACACAGCTATTTTGGTTGAACAGCCAACCTATGATCTGTACCAGCGATTTTTGGAGGCGGAAGGCATTCCCGTGTCTGGCATCGCCCGCACAGCGGAGGGTATAGATATAAGCGAATTGGAGCAGAGGTTTAGAAGCGGCAAAATCAAATTTTTTTACACCATGTCCCGGTATCATAATCCGCTTGGGACGTCTTACAGCGTGGAGGAACGGAAAACGATCGCCAGATTGGCCGCTAAATATGACGTGTATATCCTAGAAGATGATTATATGGCCGATTTGGGGATAGAGCGGCAGTTTGATCCGATTTTTGCCAGCGGCGACAGCTCGCACGTTATCTACGTAAAAAGCTTCTCCAAAATTATTTTTCCGGGTTTAAGGGTGGGCTGCATCGTTCTGCCGGAACGGCTGCTTGACACCTTTCTTGCTTACAAAAATCACTCCGACACCTCCCTCCTGTCCCAGGCGGCGCTCGAAATATACATCAAAAACGGGATGTTTGAGCGGCACAAACAAAAGATTGGAACCTTATACGCGTCCCGTATGCGCGCCTTGAAGGAGTCAGTGGACCGGTACAATGAACCGGGAGTGCTGGATGTGCCGGGAAACAGCTCGGGCATCTATACGCAGTTCAAACTGAAACCGGAAGTGAATATGGAACGTCTCATTCACCGGCTGGCGGAGCGGAAGATCAGCGTCGTGTCCGGAAAAGCTTTTTATTTGCCGGATTATCTGCAGCGGGAGAAGTTTCTGCGGATCAGCATTTCGCAAGCGCAATCCGAGCAAATTGACGAAGGCGTAAAAGGGATTGTGGAGGAAGTAAAACGGGCAAGCCGGTGGTAAGGGCTATACATGTAGCTGCCTAGTCGGAAGCTTATCCTAAGTAATAAGGGCTCCTCTAAGTGAGAAACCCTTATTACTTCTCAACTTGCTGCTTTACTTGCTTGTTAGGTTTGCCTCACGACAAATGAACCGTTAGATCAGGATATTTTTCTGATAAATTAGCGGCATAGTCCTCTATAACCTTGCTGTCAAAAGGGACTCTAAAAATTTCCTGATCCGGCAGGAACGTAATACTTGTTCCCGTTTCATTGGTTATGCCGACAGTCAGCAAATCCGATTGGGGAATTCCATGCCGGTAATCCTGCCGAAACACCTTGCCTTCTCTGCGAACTTCTATGGATAGCTTGGGACAAAGCGCATTCACGACGGCTATGCTGATGCCTTTTTCTTTTCCCGGCGCCACAAAAGAATCGCTGGTGCTGTTATGGCCGAGTTCCGTAAGAACGGCCTGTACGCTGGACTTTTCTGTGTTGGGAAGAACTTGAACGGGAATTCCGCGTCCGTTGTCGGATACTGTTATGCTCCCATCCTGGTGGAGAAAAATGCCCACTTCACTGCAAAAGCCGGCCCGATGCTCCAGGATCGAGTTTTCGATTACTGCCCAAAGAAGCTGGTGCGGATCACAGCCATCCTGCGTTGTATCCAAATAGGCACTGGCATTGTTCCTTGCTTCCGTCAATTCCATATAGTCGCTTGTGTCAAGCAAATCGGAGGCCGCAGCCAGCAGCAAAAGGAGGGGCAGTACCCGGTGGGAAGGGATGGTGTACCGCCCGCCTCTTTCCTCTTGAACAAGAAGATCCGCTCCAAGCAGCGCTTTGATGTGGTGGTACAACTGTCCGGTTGTCCCCATGTTTAAGCGTTCCACGATTTCCGCACCCGTCAGCGGCTCATTCAACACAGAACGAAGAATGTCCAAACGCTGCCTGTGACCAAGCGCCGTTAACACCTTGGCAGCTTTTTCACCATCCAGGTTTAACAGCTGACTCACCTGTCTTGCCTGAGGTTCCCACCGGTACCGCCATTGTTCCCCGCGATATTCCCCGGAATAATAAACACCTCCCTTGTTGAATTCATCTGTCAGATCATGCCTTAATTGATCAAGATGAGGCCCGTTTTTCCCAGATTTTTTATCGGCAGCAGTCTGGGATTGGGTTTCTTTTGCTGTACGGTCTGCTACGAGTTGATTGACAAGCTGCTGAAGATCTCCTAACTGCTTCGATAACTGGTCTAATTCTGCGCCAAAGTCTCTAGACACGGGTAATCAGTCTCCTTTGGAATGAATTATCTAAATACGTAGTTACGTAACTAAGTAAATAATAACACACAACCGTACAACAGTAAATATTTTCTATATCAAAATACAAAAAACAAAGTGCCTATTTACCGAAACAACACTCCTCTTCTCCCGTATAAATCCATACGACGGTTCCAAGACAACAACGGAAGGGTGACTCCATGATTAAAAGCTTGAGACCTGTAATGCTTTGGACAGCGGGTTTGCTGCTGGCAGTACTGCTTGGAGGCTGCGGCGGCAAAAACGAATATACAATCGGCCAGGCGGAAATCGTAGCCGAGCTGCTGCCAGATGGAGATTTGTATGTGGAAGAGCTTTATACTTACAGCGTGAAGGGAGAATACGACAGCTTCACCCGGTTTATGGACAACTTCGGAGACGCGAACATCGAGTTTTTTGAAGCCTACGCTCCGCCGCAGGACCGGGAGCTCGGAAATTTTGGTTACAAAGAGCTGGAACGCTACCCCGTCACCTCAAGCAAAAAAAGAGGCGAATACTACGCCAAAGTCAAAGCAAAAGATGAAACCAAACAGGTATACTACCGCTACCGCCTTGACCAGGAAGCCGTAAAATATTCTGACGGCGGCGAGCTGGACTGGATCGCGCTTCAAGAAAACGATGTGGACATACATAATGTAACGGTTACCTTATATACACGGCAGGAAGCCGGAGAACCACTGGCCGCCTACGCCTACGACCGCTCGGAAGGCTCCGTGATCGAGCAGACGAACCAGCGGGTCCGCTATAAAAATGATCTGCTGCGTGAAGGCGACCAAGTAAGGCTGAAAGCATTCCTTCCGGCAGAAATACTCCCGGATATGGAGAGTGCAGAAAGCCCGGCTCCGCTTAACGAGCGGCTGGCGCAAGAAAAAGCCCTTGTCCAAAGGTACATGGACAGGGAACGCCTGCTGGAGACGGGTCTTGAGCTGAGCCTCTGGCTGACCTATATAACAGCTGCGGTTGTGGTGTTTTATGCGCTGTCGCTGCGCCGGATCTTTGCCTGGCTGCGGGGCCGACCGATTGCTCCTGAGGAGCTGGAAGAGATGGACCCGGTTAGACTGGTTTATCTTTACCGGAAAGGAAAGCTGCGGCGTCCGGATGTGCTTGCCGGTGTGATGGCGCTGCGCCGCAAAGGGAAAATGGAGGTCTTGGCCCAGCCGTCGGACTCCCGCTTCCAGCAGGATCCGGCAGCTCCCAAGCGGTTTCCGCAGTTTGTCTGGAAAGGAGGCGCTTCCGGCATCCAACCGGCGGACCGGTATGTGCAGAAGTGGCTGTTCCGCCGCAAGGGCGTGCTGAACCTGAACCATATCGCCGGCCCCACCCGAACCGAACGCAGGCGGAACGCATCAACACGGCAGTACTTGAGCCGCTTGCGGATGTTTGAAAAAAGCCTTGCAAGGTGGCAGGAGCTGGTAGACGCTGATGCGGCCCAATCCATTACGTACAGCGAATACAAGCTAAAAAAAGGGATTTTTTCCGTCCTAACATTTACACATCTCGTATTGCTCGTCTATTTGTATTATGCCGACGCCGTATCGTGGACTTGGACCGCTATATTGGCAGCAGTGTTAGCAGGCGGCGCGGTGTTGGCTTCGGTTCGCAGCCGTCATAAAGGCTTTATCACGGCCTTTTTGATCTTTTGCTTTTTCGCAGGCGCTCAAATCGGCTCACCGCCTGTCGTTGATGCCTATTTGTATTTTGTGCTTCTGTCGCTTCTGCTTGTCGCCCTCCTGCCCGGCCGGGTGGCGGACAGCCATTCGGATGCTTACAGGAGCGCCATCAAGCGGTACCGCCGCAGGCTGGCAAATGGCGGAGACGACATAAAGGGCGATCCCGTCCGGCTGGAACGGAACATGGAAGCGGCGCTGGCGCTTGGCGTGGGACGGCGTTTTTTAAAACGAGTCAAGCGAAAAAAAGCGGAATCCCTGTTTTATTCGGCGTCTCCGCTGTTCGATCCCGAAATGCTGGCCGCAATCGACTATGCGTTTAACCGCTCCTGGAAAGGGGTTGCGGACAAATCGTCCTCCAGCTCATCCGGCAGCGGTGGCGGCGGAGACAGCGGATACGACAGCAGCGACTACGGCAGTGATGGCGGCGGGGACAGCGGAGGTGGAGACGGCGGCGGCGGTGGCGGGGATTAACCCGTTACGGCTCAGCCCGGACCTACACTTTGAACTCCGTAAAAAAGGAAGCGGCAGACCAAGGCTTGTCTCAAGCTCTTGATCTGCCGCTTTTTTTATTTTAATCCCGCCGGCTAATCCCGTCAGCATCCAGTTCTAGGACACTTTATTCTGAGGTGCCGCCCAAATGGTGCAGCATGAACTCCGCGGCCCGCCGGTTGTGCAGCTCTCCGACCTCGTGTCCGGAGAACGGATAATCACAGATTTGCTTCGTCGACCGGATGCGGTGATATGCCGCGTAAATCGTTTCAGGCATGCAGACGGTGTCCTTCCAGCCCACAGACATCAGGACAGGGGCCTCAATGCGGGGAGCCAGATTTACCATATCAAAGTAGGCCAAATTCTCCAATATGGCTTCCATCCGCTCGGGATACCGCTTGATGTAATCCGCGATTTCCGTCAGAGAACTCGTGGAATTCAGCACACCGAAGTCGAGCCGGCACATATTGGGAATATCCGCGACAATTGCCGCAACACGTTTGCTCAGCGCACCGGCCAGCAGGGACAGGCCCCCGCCTTGGCTTCCGCCGTTTACGGCGATTTTATTAGGATCGACGCCAGGCAGCAGCGCAGCCGTCTCCACGGCCCGCACCGCGTCAATGGCCAACGCCATGTAATAGCTGCGTTCCTTGTCCATGATTCCCTGCGTAATCCAGCCGCGCCGGACACCCGACTCCATCGGCAGCAGGTTGCCGGTCTCTCCGCCTTGTCCCCGGATATCAACCGCAAGGACCGAGTAACCCATGATCAGCAGCGGAGCGTACCGTTCCGGGAAGCCGCGGTCCCCAGTATACCCCTGGAACTTGACGATACATGGACGCGGTACATCCGATGAATCCGCCACGGCAGGCTGGATGTGCCAGCAGTGGATCGGCGTCTCGTCAAAGCCTTTGTAGGTTACTTGGGATACTTCCATCAGCGGGTATGGAGTGGCTTCCGGCGTTCGCGTAACATCCAGCGGCCGGTTGGCATGTTGGGCCAGCATCCGCTCCCAATAGGCGTTTACCGTTTCTTCGTCCAGTGTTGGGTCCGGACGGCAGTTCTCAAGTTCCCATTTGCGTGTTTCGATGGCATTCATTACAGTTTCTCCTTCTCTCATCCTTCGGTTTCGGCTCTGTGACGCCCTTCTGCCTGCTGCAGACGTCCAAGCCATACGTGTTCTATTATCCTACCACCGCCTCCAGATGTAAACGGAAACAGTTAGGTTCTGGAATTTCAGCGCGCGCAGGGTTGCTTCCTAGCCTCAACTTCCGCCCAATCACCACCCCATCTCCACCCCAGCGCGATAAAAAAAGAAGGGACACCCGCTCCCCGGCTGCCCCTTCTCTCCTGCTGTCTCTATCCAATCAACAGCGCATAAACCACGCCTGGACCATGCACGCCAATCGTCAAGTCGTTTTCAATATCCGCCGAACGGCTAGGCCCCGAAATAAAATGGATGCCCGCGGGCAGCTGCTCGCGCCCCATCCGGTCAAATTCACAGGTGATTTCGCCGAGGGTTGTCTTCAGCCGCTCCATTGGAATCAGCACAAACAGTACGGTCGGCAGCAGGCTGACCGCACGCCCTTTGTCCGGCGAAGACAGCACCGTTACCGAGCCGGTGTAAGCGGCGGCGTAATCGGCGGCTACAACGCCGAAGTCCGCTTCCGCCGCACGCGCCTTCCAGTCCGTGGCGGGATCGCTGTTCCAGACCGCCACGGACGAGCCGGGAAGCGCCGCCTCCAGCTCCAGCGCGTCAAGCTCCGGCTGGTTCTGGCGCAGCACGATTGTTGCGCCCATCTCCTCCGCTTTCCCGGCGATAAAGGCGCGCGCCGCCTCCCAGGACGGCAGCCGCTCGGCATGCCCGCCTACGCTGCGGAAATTCGCCAGAAAACGTTCGGCTCGCTCATCCAGCTCCCAGCGGAACGTTTCCCAAAATTCGGGCGCTCCGCGGAAAGGCTGCACCGGCGCCGCCGTCTGCCGCGGACGTCCCAGCCTGCCGGCAATCCCGTCCATAAAACGCTCCTGCTTCCGGAGCGCCGCCTCCCGCTTCATCTCCAGCCACTGCGTGTACTCGTCACTCATGACCTCGTCCTCCCGCTTCCCGTCGTTGCCGCAGGATCTTCTCCATCCGGCCGCGCACCGCATCGGGCATTTCCGGCGTCCTACCGGCAAGATCCCGCTGGAGACCGTCCCAGCGGTCGCGGAACGATTCCTTCGGAATCGCCGGCGTCACCCGGTAGCGGTTCCAGCCCTTCAGCGGCCCGATCCGGGCGCGGATTACGCCTTCGCGGACAAGCAGCTTCTGCCCCCACTTGCCGGCTTTAACGGCTTTGCTGAGCCGCCCGGCGTCGCCTGCGGCAGCCGCGAAGCCCCGCATGCCGAACTTCTCGCCGGCCGCCGTGTGTCCCCCTTCCACCTTGCGGCGGCGCAGGTAGACCAGCATGTCGTGCAGCGGGATTTTGACCGGACAAGCTTCATAGCAGGCGCCGCACAGGCTTGAAGCGTTGGCGATGTCGTCCCATTCGGCGACGTTAGAGTTCAGCGCCGGCGTAAGCACCGCCCCAATCGGCCCGCTGTAGGTGCCGCCGTACGCGTGTCCGCCGATGTGCCGGTATACCGGGCAGGCGTTCAGGCAGGCGCCGCAGCGGATGCAGTTCAGCAGCTCCTGAAACTCGGGATCGCCCAGCTGATTGGACCGTCCATTGTCGAGGATGATGATGTGCATTTCCTCCGGTCCGTCGCCGTCCGCCTCCCGCTTGGGTCCGGTAATGCCGGACATATACACGGTCAGCTTTTGGCCGGTCGCCGACCGGGGCAGCAGTGTCGCCATCACCTCCAGGTCCTCCCAGGACGGGATAATCCGCTCCATGCCCATCAGGGTGATCTGCGTTTTCGGCAGCGTCGTCACCATCCGGGCATTGCCTTCATTTTCAAACAGTACCATCGAGCCGGTCTCCGCAATGGCAAAATTGCAGCCGGTCATGCCGATATCCGCGTCCAGGAACTTTTCGCGCAGCCGCTTGCGGACAAATCCGGCCAGCACCGTCGTTTCGGCAGCCAGCGTTTCGCCCGCTTCCGCAGACAGCAGCTCGGCGATTTGATACCGGTTTTTGTGGATGGCCGGAATGATGATATGCGACGGCGTTTCGCCCGCCAGCTGGATGATATATTCGCCAAGGTCGCTTTCGACCGCTTCTATGCCGATAGATTCCAGCGCATGGTTCATGTGCAGCTCTTCGGACACCATGGACTTGGATTTCACAACGGATTTGGCCGCTTTGTGCTGCGCAATCTCCAGCGCGATGGCCACCGCTTCCGCCCCCGTATCGGCAAAATGCACATGCACGCCGTTTTTCCGGGCATTGTCCGCAAACAGGTTCAAATAATAATCGAGGTGGGCGATCGTATGCAGCCGGATCTGCCGGCCGCGCTCACGCCATTCGTCCCAGTTGCCGTGTTCTTCGGAAGCGCTCCGTTTGCCCGAGCGGAGCCGCTCGGTCGTATACCGGACGGCCTGCCGGAGAAAATCGTTGTTCAGCGCAAGATCCGCACGCTTCTTTACGGTGCCTAACGGTTTGGCTTTCGTCTGGCTCATCAGGCGCCCACTCCTTCCGCAAGCAGCTCCGCCAGATGCATCACGCGCACCGGCTCGCCGCGGAACCGCAGATTACCGGCAATATTCAGCAGGCAGGCCATGTCGAGTCCGACAAGCACCTCGGCTTCCGTCTCCAGCACGTGGTCGGCTTTTTCCGTAACCATGGCTCCCGAAATATCCGCCATCTTCACCGCAAATGTCCCGCCAAAACCGCAGCAGTCCTCCGCAAACGGCAGCGGCACAAACTCCAGCCCTTTGACGCGGCCAAGCAGCTGCATCGGCTCATCCTTGACGCCAAGCAGACGGCTGCCGTGGCAGGAGGGATGGTACGTCACTTTATGCGGAAACTCCGCTCCAATGTCGGTGACCCCCATCACATGAACAAGAAACTGGGTGAATTCATAGGTTTTGGCCTGAAGCGCTTCGGCTTTTGCTTTTAAAACCGGGTCGTCCTTAAACAGCTCCGGGTAATGATGAATCATATAAGTGCATGATCCGGAAGGCGAAACCACAAAATCGCTGCTCTCAAACGCTTCCACAATTGTCTTGGCGGTCTGTCTCGCCTCGTCCCAATAACCGCTGTTGTAAGCGGGCTGTCCGCAGCACGTCTGGACCGGGGGAAAATCCAGCTTCACCCCGTAACGCGCCAGCACCCGGACCATCGCATCGCCGACGCGCGGGAACATGACGTCGCTGAGGCAGGTTATAAACAAGGATACCTTCATGGCAGCCTCCTTCCGGCCTCAGGCAGCCGTTACACCACGGCGACCTCGAGGCCCAGTTGTTGCAGCTGCTGGCGGGTTTCGGCCGGCAACCGTTCATCGGTGATAATCATCTGGGTCTCCTCCAGCGAACCGACGCGGGCGAAGGACGGGGTGCCGAATTTGCTGGCGTCGGCCAGCAGATACACCTGATCCGACATCCGCAGCATCTGCTGTTTTACCCGTGCCTGGAGCTCGCTGGATTCGCTGATGCCCCGTTCATAATGAACTCCTTTGCAGGAGAGAAAGACTTTATCGACATAATAGTTTTCCAAAAAACGTTCCGCCGCCCCGCCCACATAAGACAGCGAGCGTTTCGCAAGCTGCCCTCCGGTGGAGATGACCTCAATCTGCTCTTTGCCGCTCAGCTCGGTCGCCACTTTGATCGAATTCGTCAGCACCGTCAGCGGAATATCCGGAAGAATTGCCGCCATATACCAAGCGGTGGTGCTGGCATCCAGCACGATTTTGTCCCAGGGCTGGACATGCCGCACTGCTTCGGCGGCGATCGCCCGTTTCTGCAGCGGGTGCAAAATCTCCCGTTCAACAAAAGGAATTTCCGGCTGCTGCTCCTTGATGCTCACCGCACCGCCGTGCGAACGCCGCAGCCGTCCCTCCCGCTCCAGCCGGTCCAGGTCCCTTCGGATCGTCTCCTCCGTGACTTTACAGAGCGCGCTGAGTTCCGTCACCCGCATGCTGCCTTTTTCATTAACCAGCTGGACGATTCGTTCATATCGCTCCGGTACCAGCATCGTTTGTTCCCGTCCTTTCTGCGCGTTTATGGCAGCGGCTACAGATAACCGGCCGCCGCCTTACAAACGCGGCATCGTTTACAGTCCAGTGTATCCGAAACTGAGGGCGGGTTCCAGCCTTCCCATACCAGGAAACAAGCGGGTGCGGATCAGCGGGTAAACGCCGCCGGAACGCCGCCGTCGACCGTCAGCATGCAGCCCGTCGTTTTTTCGGAACGGGAGGAGGCAAAAAACGCAATCGATTCGGCTACATCGCTCGGATAAATATTAACCAGCAGCGTTGTCCGTTTGCGGTAATACTCCTCCAGCTGGTCCGGCTCGATGCCGTAAGCGGCCGCACGCTCGTTGCGCCAGTTGGAGTTCCAGATCGCGGAGCCCTGCAGAATCGCATCCGGCAAAATCGAATTGACCCGGATGCCGTATTGGCCGCCCTCCGCCGCGATACAGCGGGCCAAATGCGCTTCAAGCGCTTTGACGGAGCTGTAGGCGCTGGCGTTTTTGCCGGCATACACGGAATTTTTGGAGCCGATAAACACCATGCTGCCCCCGATGCCCTGCGTCTGCATTTGCTTGAACGCTTCGCGGGCGACCAGGAAATACCCTGTGCCCAGCACGTTCATATTGAGGTTCCACTCTTTAAGCGACGTTTCTTCAAAAGGACTGGAGGTGGCCAGGCCCGCATTGTTGACGATAATATCCACGCCGCCGTAAGCCAGTGCTGCCTGCGCGTAGGCTTCGGCAACTTCTTCTTCCTTTGTGACGTCCATCTTCACCGCAAGCGCGCGGCCTTCCCCGTATTGGGCGTTCAGCTCGTCGGCTACCTTTTGCGCGCCCTCCAGATTCAGATCCGCCAGCACGACATGCGCGCCTTCGGCCGTCAATCTCCGGGCGGTCGCGCTGCCGATTCCGCCCGCGCCTCCGGTAATCAAAGCGATTTTGCGGGAGAACTCCGCTTCGGCGGGAGCCAGAGACAGCTTGTAAAGCTCAAGCGGCCAATATTCCACCGCATAGGATTCGCTTTCGCTCAAAGAAACGAATTTACCCAGCGCCGTCGCGCCGCGCATCACGGCAATCGCACGGTGGTACAGCGCGCCGCTGACCTTGCTCATCGCCAGGCTTTTTCCGGTATTGATCATGCCGACGCCCGGAATCAAAATCACGCGGGGAGCCGCCTCGAACATGACATCACCTTCACTGCGGTTGCGTTCAAAATACGCTTTATATTCTTCTTTATAAGCGG
Organism: Paenibacillus nanchangensis; assembly: GCF_046543445.1. NCBI lineage: Bacteria > Bacillati > Bacillota > Bacilli > Caryophanales > Paenibacillaceae > Paenibacillus > Paenibacillus nanchangensis. The sequence continues at coordinate 98,745 of NZ_JBHOFD010000028.1, read as the reverse complement.
CAATACCGTCTGTCAGCGCCTGCTTCAGTCCTTCCAGATCGCTTGCTTCCGGCGTCCAGTCAACGAGCAGCGGGACGCGTTTTGTGTGCACCAGATGGTCCGGGCAGGCGGCCCCTACGCGGGAGAGCGCAGCTGCATCGCGGCTGCCTACAAATTGGAGCACGTCATCCGCATCGTCAAAAGAGAGAATCATCCGCTTTTCATCGCTGACCGCGCCCCGGATGGCCGGCATTACGGCGGCGGCAAGCCGGCGCCGTGTTTCTTCCGGCAGCGGCGCATAGTTTGTGCCGCCGAACAGCTCCGGCTCGTTTACGCGGGATTCGATAAACCGTTCCGCTTCGCTGATAATTTCAATCGTTTTGGCATAACATGCCTCTGAGGTGTCGCCCCAGGTCACCAGCCCGTGTTTCTCCATCAGCACCAGTTCGGCCTGCGGATTGTCTAAGACCGCCTTAGCGATCATGCGGGACAGCGTGAAGCCCGGACGGATGTAAGGCACCCAGACGAACCTGTCGCCAAAAATCTCCTTCGCCAGTTCCCGTCCGTTATCCGCGCAGCACAGGGAGATAATGCTGTCAGGGTGCGTGTGATCCACATGCGGAAAAGGCAGGAACGCATGCAGCAGCGTTTCGATCGAAGCGCGGGGATGTTTGGGGTCGATCATGCAGTTCGCCAGGTAAGCGGTCATGTCTTCATCCGGCATTTCCTCCCGTTCAAACAGCGGGGCGATGTCGTCCAGCCGGAGCCCTGTGAAATTAAGCGCTTTCATCGTCGCCAGGTCCGAGCCGCTGCCTTTGACGAACATCACCTGGACATCCCGTCCGCGAAAATCCTGGACCGTCGTCTTCACCGACGTATTGCCGCCGCCCCAGTTGCATACCCGCCGGTCGCTGCCGAGAAGATTGGAACGGTAGACCAGCTGGTCCAACTCGTTTTTCATTTCCGCCGCTTTCGCCGTATCCCACAAACTTTGCACCATTGTTTATTACCTCCGTTTGTATATTTTGTTTTGTTTTTGTTTTTCTTTGTTTATCTATGATTTTTATCATAACATCAGTTTGTATTTTTGAAAATACCTGATTTTTTTTGTTTGTTTTTGCTTTTCGATTCAGGATAGTTGGATATAACGCAAAAAAAACCGTAGTTTCAAGCATAGACGCTTGAAACTACGGCAATCTAAATGGGCTTACGCCAATGCTTGCAGATCCGGTTCGGTCACTCAGATCCGGTCACTCCGGTCTGGTCACTCCAGTCCGATCACTCCAGACCGGCCGAATCCAGCAGCTCCCCTCCGCCCGCATCACCACGGCCAGGTACAATGCAGCGGACGTCCAGCTTGCTTACTTCCCGCAGTGCGTTCTGCCACCCGCTGGAGTTCCCATCCGCTTGAGGGTGACACTGCCCGCTGACCACAAGGCTTCCGCCAAACAAAATCCGTTCCTGCGGCAGGAAAAGCACGGTATCGCTCTGTGTGCGGGCGGGACCAAACGCGGTCAGTTCCACCATCCGGGCTGTTCCATACAGCCGGAGCGTCCGTTCAAAAGTCACTGCCGGGAGCACTAGTGACGAGTTAAGCAGGAGCTGCTGCTGCTCCTCTACTTTTTTTATCCGGCCGAGCAATCCTTCCCGGGTCAAATCGTCGTCCACAAGCGCAAGTCTCCGCTCCAGCTTCTGCCGCTCGCCATGCAGGACGGCCAGCTTGCGTTTTTTGTCCGGTATAAGCTGCTCCAGGCGGTCACCCACTGATGAAGACAGCACCGGCTTGTATAAGTTTCCGTTTGCAGCCGCACCGCGAGCAAGCGCCCCGTGACTGATTACCGTTCCGATCACCGGTTTGCCGAAAAGCTCTCCTGCGGCATGCTGAGCTTCCTCAACAGCTCCCGGAAATCCGGCAAGGTCAAATGTGAGTACGCCGTCCCCTAAATCAATCAAACCCGCATTCACCGATGCTTCACTTTCTGTTTTGACCAAAAGCGCGTAAACGCCGTCCGTCAATTTGTGATATTCATAATATTTCGATTTTTTCATAAACACTGATCCGGGCTCCTTCTTAGCAATGCGGTTTTGCTTAAACGTTATGAATCCTATCATTTTAATCTATATTCAGCCCACTCTTGGTTCATCGGATCTTGAATAAATAAACTCCTGCCATCACCATTCTTTTCTTCGAATATCTCCAGGCCGCTTTCCGTTCCATCGTCTGCATCCGTCTTCTCAGTAGTCGAAACAAGCGAGTCACCGATTGAGACGTCTGTTCTGTAAAAATCGTATTTTGCCCCTTCAAAGTTAATCCAAGACACGGGGTCATCACCATTTGGCAAGTTATTCTTAGCTGAAGTTGAACAGCCCATTAAAAGAAGGAAAAGGAAAATAACAAACAAGATACTCCGGTTATTTTTCACTATTTACACCCCTGGTTTATTATGCCACAGGTTAGACCGCACCGGCGCGGCACGATAGGGGAATTTTCACGCTGCACGCTGATATCGGCAAGTTTATGGATGAGCTAATTCGCTTCCTGGCAGTTTAGCCCCCCTCCCCTCCGCCAAGATTCTTCAGCTGATCCAGCAGTCCGTTAATGTCCCCCGCCAGCTCCGGAATTTGGGACTGCTCCAGCCACTCGGGCTTCCACTCCCCACTCTGCAGCTGGGTCAAAAGAGAGTCCACCTGTGCCCCCAAATCACTGCTGTATTCGGTAAGGTTAGTGTGCAGGCTTTCCGCATAAGCCGGGGCGTCGGTGGCGGCAAACTGCTCGATGCTGTCCTTGATTCCATTCAGTTCATTCTCCAGCTGCGTTCTTGCTTCATCGCTCAGTACTGCATCCTGCGACAGCTCGGATAGCCTGCTGCCAAAGCTGCCGACTTCCTGAATGTACGACGTGGTATCATTGACGTAGTTCAGCGTCTGATCCACCGAATTCAGCGCCCCGCATCCCGTAAGCGACAAAGTGAACACCAATGCCGCCGCAATATAAGTACTGCCTTTTTTCATCTTCATCCTGAATCAGCCTCCTGTTAGATTAATGCAGTCAAACGTTAGGCCCTGATAAGCGGGCTGCTCGACCGGATGTTGCAGGCTGGGGTAATCCGCATAAAAAAACGGAGACCCCTTGTGAGGTCTCCGCCTGGCGGATACAAAAAAGAGACCTCACCAAATAAATTTGGTAAAGGTCTCGCCAGCAGCGTCTGCTGCCGGCAAAGCCGGGGAGCGGCCTGCTCCCGTATTGACGACTTTGCCTAAATTGGGCTACTCCCCTTTAACACTTATCCCCATTATACCCGAAACAGACGTGCTTGTAACAGCCTGCCAGCGCAGTTACCATACCATCGGCGTTTCGTCCCGCCAGACCACATATCGCAGCGTTTCCCGCAGCGTACCGGTTCCGATCGAATAGTCATCCATTTCCTGTGAGGTCAGGTCCAGTAAGTGCAGCATTCCCCCGTATGTACCAACAGCCAGAGTGCGGCGGTCCGCTGACACGGCCATTCCGGAAATCGTGCTGCCCAAAAAATGCCTCCATTCCGGCTCCCCGTCCTGCCTTACCCGTCTTAAGTAACCGTAGGCGTCGCCGAGAAGCACCCCGCCGTTCCAGGCGGCGGCCGCATAAACGCGGGCTTCGTCTTCGGCCACCGGCCAGTCCTCCTTCTGCTCCGCGCCCGGCAGGACGGCTTCCTCCAAGGTTATCCGCAGCGTCGAACCATTATAAAAATGGCAGGAATTAAACCAGGCTTCCCTGCCGTCCTCCGTAAACAAGCTGTAGTGCGGATAACTGGATAGGGGGTGAAACTCGTAAGCCTTCCCGGTCTCCAAATCCAGCAGATGATGATTGCTGCCTTGATTACCGAACGCGGCCCAACGTTCGTCGGGAGATACGGCGCCGTGCTGCATATCGATTCGGCTGTCTTCCATTTCCATCTCTTTCAAGTCCTCTACGGTTGGGTGCAGCAGCTCGGCCCGTTCGGGTTCCACCCGGTAAACGCCCCATGCGCCAATCAGCAGCAGCGTTTCGCTCCCCGCCAGCGGAATCACCTGGTCGACTGCATATACAGGATGCTCCGCGTTCCCCAGTGTTTTTATCCCTTCGGCGGCAGCGCGTATCCGCTCTTGAATGGCGTCCCAGGACCAGCGGAAGCGTTCCTTGCCTTCAAGACGTTCATTCAAGCTTTCCGTTACGCGAATTCCAGTCTCGTCCACCAGCGCATACACGCCGCCTCCAGGCGAGACGCCAATCATCCGGACGGACGGGTAAGACTCGATGCCTTCCGGTCCAGCAACATGCACACAGCCATCTTCGTACGCAGAACCGGACGTAAACGCAACGGTGCGGTTATCCAAAAATACGATTTCGCGGATCGCCTGAATCTTTTTTTCAAACGCTCCGGTTAAGGGCCATGTTGCCGGAGGAAGCTCTTCTCTGAGCCGTGCGGTTTCACCCGCAGCATTGGCTTCCCGGATCATTTGCACAACTTGATCCGCTGCTGTATTTCTGGTGTCCCCTTTGGGTTCCGGCATTTCCACGGTCCAACCGGTTTCCATTCCTTTGCGCACATATTCGTTAATTTCCTGTGCGTATCGTTTTCCTTCCTTACGCCAGAAGGCTGCCGTTTCCGCGTCCAGCCAAGTCATTTTTTCACTCCTCCTCATGTTTCCCCGGTTCCTCTTATCGGCCCGCAGCCCATTTTAGCCGCAACATCCATTATGAGATTTGCTGCTTAAAACAGCTTATAGCGCTTAAACCGCTTATAGGCTGAACAAAAAATGCAGTGAACCTTCTCCGCCCTTGCGGCATGACTGATCAATGTTCAAACGAATCCGATCCGCTGGAGTTCTTCCAGCGCTTCCGCCGAATCGCGCTGCGGATTCAGTTCTTTGATGAGCGCCTCCGTTACCGCTTCGCCCGCATAGATGCGTGCAACCGCCTCAAGCGGAATTGGCCGCTCTGCTTCGTCAAAATAGGTCTGCGCCCAATCCGCGTATATCTCCGGCGTTTCGGCTAAAAAGCCAAGCAAAAAGGAAGCGCCCCCGGCAGCATCCGCTTCATTCTCCAGGCTGTCCAGCTCCCTTAGTAGACCCGTTTCCCATAACGAAGCTTCAGGGAGCCGCCATAAACAAAACGTCGTCTCTTCTTCGTCCCATTCCCCGGCTTCCATGCAGCTGCGCAGAGCTGCAGGCAGCCCGTCATACATGCCCGGCCATAACCCGTATTCTTCCCGGGCATGCGGACTAAGCGGGGATTCGTGGTCGAATCCGCGGATTAGCGTTCCGGCTTCCGCAAAAATCACATGCAGCTGATCGCCCGCTCCGTTGTCGACGGTGCCAAGCGCCGCCCCTTTTGTCCACTCGGGATCGTACCGGTGAACCCGCAGCCAATCCTCCTCGCATAAAATGATATCCAAACCGGCAAGCACCTTCATTCTCCGTTCCAGCTCTGCCGGTTCCGGTACGGATGTATACTGCCACAACGCCATTGCGCATCTCTCCTGTGTTGGTCTGATTCCGCCGCCGCACACTAATCGGCCTTATTCAATGTTATATTCTACCTGCGAGCTATACAGCTGCAATGAATACGTGAACGTTACATTTACGAACGTACGATTCCCATCCGGCGGGCTTCGTTCAGCCATTTCGGGTATTCATCGAACAGCCGGTCGTAAAGCTCTTCGTCGCTAACCCGGTCCATATCGTCTAGCGCAAAAAAATCGGCATTATCCAAAACGCGTCCTCTTAGATCATCAAGCTGCCGCAAAACGCCGTAATCGGCGTTTCCGATCCCGACGAACTGCCAGAACAAATTGCTGCCTGAACTGTCCACCAGCAGTTTGGAGATCTTTTTCGTCTCGTAAATGCCCCCGTCACTGAAAAAGATAATATACGTAGGCAGCGCCGACGGCGACTCCTTCGTGTACTTCTTGATGACGTCCGCCATCACCACCGGCTCGTTGTTCCCAACGCCCAGCCCGCCGAACATTTTGGGACCCGGATAGGTGCGCTTGACATAGTCTTCGTATTGATGCTCGTTTACGCTGGGCGCCCGTTTGCTTTTTGTGGCAAAAAACCAGACATCCATCACCCCGTCGTCATCCAGACAGGCGGCAACGGCCAGCACCCGTTCAAAAGCACGCTGCACCACGCCTTTGTTGTACAGCATGCTCATGGACCCGGACGCGTCAAAAACAACGGCTACACGCGCCTTTTCGTGCTCAATGTTCTTTTTCCGCAGCGAAATTGCCACCTTTGATTTGAGCAGATCAATTTTCGTCAGGTTCAGCTTGGGCGGCTGCGGGTCCTGCCCGGCACCGCTTCCGGCAGGTCCACCTGCCAGCGGCGCTGCGGACGATGCTCCGTTGGGACCGCCCGCCTGCGCTGGCGGAACATTGGCCTGCATCGGCGTGTAACCCCCGGCCGGGGAGCCGCCGGCAACGCTGCCGCTAGCTAAGCTGCCGCCAACCGGGTCTTCTCCTGCAGATGGCCGAGTGCCACCGGCAAATTGGCCGGTGTCTCCAGCCGGCTGCTGGCCGGTTGCTCCCGCTGTTGCAGACCCCGTATCCGCTACTGGCGGGACAGACGGTGAACTTGCAGCTCCGTCAGACGCTTCGTCCTCCGAATCTTCCACTTCGACGCCGTGCGCCTCTGCAAGCGGTTTTAATCCGCCGTGGAAACCTCTGCCGATAGCCCGCAGCTTATAATCTTCTTTATGCTTATACAGCTCTGCCAGCACAAGCGAGGTTTCGGCTCCGCCGTCCTTGACCTCGTAGACGACTTCGCTGCCTCCTGCGGCGGCGGTAACCTTGCAGCCGGATACGCCGGCGAATGAGCCGGGCCCGTCCAGCGTTGCGGCGAACACGCAGCGCTCTATCCCCGCTGTGCTCAAATCCGCCAGCCGGATTTCAAAAACAGCGCGGTTTGCGCCCTCCTGCCTGAACTGTACGCTGCGGAGCGGATCGGCCGGCTGGTTATAAAATACAAAATAGTCGTCCGACGGCACCTTGCCGTCTCCCCCGACCATAAAACAGCTGACATCGAGCTCAGCTGGCGCATGCTCCCAGGTCACGGTTACAAACGCGGACTGCGCTCCTTTGGCCAGCGGGGCGTTGGCGCCTGCCACTAACCGAACAGTTGATTGGTCCACAAACTCATCCTCCCGCCTTATTCAATTGTCAATCTATGTATATCCATCTCTGCAAAAAAAGACGGACACCTCAATCGGACGGTGTCCGTCTCCCGCTGCAATACAATGATAGCAAAGCGGCAATGTGAGCCGCTTATGCGCTTACTTAAGCCTCCTCCGAACCCTCGGCAGCTTCTTCCGCACCGGCATCCGCGTCATCCGCGGCTTCCGAAACTACCGGCGGCGCAATCTTGACCACCAGCGTCTCCGGATCGTTCAAAATCTCCCAGCCCTGCTTCGGCTGCAGATCCGAAACGAGCAGCTGATCCCCGATTTCGAGGCCGCTGATATCCACCTCAAGCGTCGGCTCCAGCTTATCCGGCATCGTCCGGATATCCAGCTCGTACAGCTCTGTTTGGAGCACGCCGCCGCTGCGTACACCGGCAGCGTCGCCTGCAAAGCTCAGCGTCACCTTGGTATCAATCTCAGCTTTCATATCAATTTGTAAAAAGTCCACATGCAGCAGCGCCCGGCTGAGCGGCTGACGCTGTACTTCCTGAATCATGACATGCTTCGTCCCGGCGCCCGGCAGATCCGCCTTCAAAATGGCGTGCGGATTGTAGCTGAGAATCCGGTCGATTGTTTTTGCTTCGGCCTTTAAGGAAATGGAACTCAAACCCGCGCCATAGACAACCGCCGGTACGTATCCCTGTTTACGCTGAGACGACGTGGAGCCGGATCTTTCGGTCAATTGCACTGTTTCATTCATTGCCTATCCCTCCTAAGCAGTAGATGAATATCCAACCGATTAGATATGTATTTCTAATCAGTCTCTTATTAACCATATTAGCCTCTATTGGAACCACAGTCAAAAATGGTAGACTTCCCCGTTTCCGGACTCCCTTTCCACAGAAATCTCCGTCTCCCGGATCAGCAAACCGCATAACGGCAGCATTCAAAGGCATGAAGCCTATCCGGCTGTCAGCCCAGCTCCACCTTTTGCCGGTATACATTCAAAGAGCGGTCCCGCTCCTGTTCCAGGCGTTTGCGGCGTAAATCCAGCTTGCCGACAATTTCCAGAACCTGCTCGCTGCGCCGCTTCACTTCCTGCAGCGTATCGGCGATTTTGCCCTGCACCATCCAGTCCGTAATGAAGTTATCGAAAAAATAATCCGTAAACCGCAAAAACCGTTTGGCGTCCATTCCCTGCTCCAGCGCGCCGCCGACATCCGCCAGCTCCCGGCTGAACGTGGCCATGCTGCGCTCCGCCTGATGAATGTAATCAGCGGCTTCGTCAATATGCCCGCGTTTGATATGCGTCGAAATCATTCCGCCGCCGAGCATATCGTAGGTGCCCCAGCTTTTGGCCGACTGCAGCTTCGCTTCCGCCTGACGCAGATGGGACGCGACGGTTTCCCCCGCCAACTGGGCTTCATCCAGCTCCTTAATTTGTCCGTTCAGCTCTGCAATGGTCCCGGCCAGCTCGCGCAGCTCCGCATCTTCTTCCAGCAGCGCGTGTTCCTTCTCGCGGTACAGACGCTCATACTCGTATTTCCAGGAGGCCAGTTCCTGGAGATCCGCCTCTGCCCGCCCAAGCTGCTCCTTAACGCCGGCCAATTCGGCAATGACGCCGTCGTACCGCAGCTTTGCTTCCAGCACTTCCACCTGCTCCGCTTCCAGGCGTTCTTCTTTTTGACCGGTCAGGCTGTAAAACAGGGACGCAAACGACACGCCCTTCAGCCTGTCCACGTCCTTCTGCTCCCGTTCAAGCCGCTGCCGCCAGCGCTCCGCCTCCGCTTCCAGACGGGTTTGCTCCTCAAGCAGCTCCGCGCGCCTCACTTCATATTTGCGGTGCAGCCGTCCCTGCTCTTTCAGCTCCGCCAGCCGTTCATTCCATTGCCGGATCGACTCATTCATCCCTGCTCATCCTTTCTCTAACGCTGTCCAAGCTAATGTTGTCCTTGATCATTGTAACGTTGTAAACCGTTTGAGGTTTCATGAAACGTTACTTGCAAAGCGGTGCTCCAAACCGTCCAGAGTTGGTGCAGTAGTCGTCTGCGGAGAACGAGCGGAGCGAGATCTGAAGGAAATTCAGTTGCACGCCCAGAGGAAACTGCCGGCTGGACGGCGGCAAAGGTTCGCTTTTTCCGGTGCAGGATAGTAAAATGTGGGTACTACGAACAGATGGAGTGATGACAATGGTGACGATCAAAGAAGGAGAAGGCAAATTATACATCCCGGGCGATGAAGACGGGAAAAACCTGGGCGAAATTACTTTTTATCAGCCGGCCGATGAACCCGGCACATTGGTGGTTGACCATACCCGGGTATCCGAAGCGCTGCGCGGCCAAGGAGCCGGCGAGAAGCTGGTGCGCGCCGTCGTCGATAAGGCCAGAGAAGAAGGGCTACACATTATTCCGGAATGCTCGTACGCCGCGCATCAGTTTGCAAAGCACCCGGAGTACAGCGATGTGTTAAAGCAGGATTCATAAAATAAGATCAGGACGCGTGGAGGGTTCCAGGCGTGAAAGCGGCGTTTTACGCAGTGTCAAGGCTAAGGGCTGCCTTGGCGTGACCGCGTACCGGAAATGGAGCGTAAAGACGGATGAAAGATTGGACGGAAATTGAGGAGCTGCAGCGGTATTGCGAGCAGTATGAAGGCATTACGCTGAAGCTGAATTGGGATATGCTTCGCTCGGAAGATGCCTGGTGGGCAACGCATCAGGAAGACGGACTCACTGCCGGGTTTATCGGCGTGTACGGGTTTGGGCCGCAGGCGGAAGTATGCGGGATGGTGCGGCCGGGGTACAGACGGCGGGGAATTTTTACATCGCTGTGGACACAAGCGCTGGTTCGTATCCGCGAAGCCGGCCACCGGGAGGTGCTGCTGAATACGCCGGCGAACTCGGCATCGGGCCAGGCGCTGCTGCAGCGGATGAACTGCGAGTTTCAGCATTCGGAATATCAGATGAAGTGGAACGGGCAGCAGCTGCCTGGCGCGGATGCGGATACAATTCCTTCGGGACGGGTGAACCTGCGTCCGGCACTGCCGGAAGAAGCCGGCGTTATGGTCCGGATGGACGCTGAAGGCTTCGGGATGGAACCCGAAGAAGCTTCCGAGATGTATGACCGCCTGATCCGCAAACAGGATGAATACATCATGATTGAACTGAACGGCGATCCTGTCGGCAAGCTGCGGTTGTGGACGGACGAAGGCGATACTTGGATTTACGGTTTTACTGTCATGCCCGAAGGCCGGGGCAAAGGTATCGGACGGAGCGCCCTGCTCCAGACGATTGACCGGGAACGGCGTCTCGGCAACGGAGTCTGCCTGGAGGTGGCGCTTGATAATCCGCAGGCGCTGAAGCTGTATCAATCCTGCGGATTTGAAACGACCGGACAGCAGGATTATTTCCGGTATAACGGATAACACTTCACTACTAAGCATACGCAAAAACAGCCTAAGAACCCGGATGGACTTGTTCCGGTTCTTGGGCTGTTTTTTTAGGGAGGCGCTGTATTGAGCGGCAGCCGCCTCTTATTGAAATCCGGCTTCACCTGCTTTCCCGCCCTGCAGCTGCCCGCCTTTCTGACAGCTGTAAGCGGCTGGCGGCCACTTGCAGATACTGGCTGTGCACGGCAAGCGGTTGGCGGCAATTTGCGCCTGTAACGCCTGTAAGCGCCTGTAAGCTGCACCAGCTACCTGCCCTGCGCCATCAGCAAAGCAGGCTGCGGGTAGTGTCCTCCGCCCCGCCAGCCGAGCAGGCCGGCTGAGGCTCAGGTTGTTCCTCCTGCATATAAGCGGCCAGAAGCCGCACGTAATCCAGCGAATTTTCCAGCGGCAGCTTTGCCCCTGTAGCGACATGCTTCATCCCGTCCAAGAGGGAATGGACCTCAATCCGTTCCGGCGGTACGCCGTACGCCATCCGGCAGAACACATTGGCCATATGTATAAAAGCCTTAATCACCTCATCGTCGCCTTGAACCATAAATTTTTGCAGGATCAGTCCTTTTCCTTCTCCGGGAGCCTGCCATCCAAGCTGCACGATCAGCGACAGGTCAATCGAGAGCTGCGGGACGGGAACCGACCACTGCTCATACCGCATTACCGGGTAATCCGCCGGGTCTTCCGCACAAGCGAACCGGGTCAGTTCATCCGCCAGCTTGGTCTTCACATCCCAATAATCGAGCAGCGACGGGAACGCCCGGCTGTTCGGGGGCCAAACCCGTTCCAATACAAATTGGATGGGGGTCTCCATTCGCACCTGCGGGGACAAGCTGTAGTAATCACAAAGCGCCCGCCCGAGGGCATACTGCGCCTGCTGCTTCCATCTGGGCAGCGCTCCGGCTTCACTCAGCAGGGTATATTCCACCCGGTAATCATGCAGCTCCGTCAACTGCCGGGAGTTCTGTGTTCCCGGGACGTTTGTCATGGCGCGGACCCGGCCGCCTGATTCGCGGCGTTCCATTTCGCGGCGTCCCATCAGGTCACCGGTTGGCAGGCTTCGGAGAAGCGCCGGCCGAAGGCGCGGCAGTCCTCTTTTTCCTGCGCATTAGGGCCATATTCGATTCGCAGTCCCGGCTGCACGAGCTCCGCACCGCGTTCACTCAATTTTGCTTCGAGCAGATCGACGGCTCCGCAGTATTTATCATAGCCCGTATCCCCGCTGCCGAAAGCAGCCGAACGCATGCCATTCAGGTCAATTCCGTCCAATTCTTCATACAGATCAAGGATTTCGTCCGCCAGTTCGCCGTCCCCCCACGTATAGGAACCAATTAATACCCCGTCATAGTCCAGCAGTTCCTCCGCCGAGCAGGCTTCCGCCGTCTTAAGCACAGCTCCGCCGCCTGACTGAACGATTCCCTCTGCAATCAGCTCCGCCATCTCTTCGGTGTTTCCCGTCAAACTTGCATATACAATCAGCACATTGGCCATGGTATCTCCTCCTGTATGGACTGAACTCCACTTTATTTATCCGGCCTCAAACGATATTCATCCGTCTTCGTTCATCCGTTTCGTTCATCTGTCTTCGAAAACAGACCGGAAGGATGCTTGCTTCTTCTTCATTCTATTTGATAATGATTCTCATTGTCAATTAATTCATAACAAAAAAGCGCCGCTCTCTCTTCCGCTGAGCTGACGCTTGTACCCGGGCTGACCGGAAATCCCTGCATTTTATACCCTCTCCGCTTCCTGTTTCTCTTCCGGACTCAACAATGCAACGCATTCATACACATAAGCTCCGCTGGAGGCTACTTTCAGGCGCATAAGTCCTTTGGACCGCAGCCGCTCCAGGCACTGCTCCGACTCCTCGACCGTCAGCCGGGAATGGACAGCCACCTCGCCCGCCGTCAAATGGCCGCCGAGCTCGGCCGACAGCTGAAGCACTTCTTTCTCCATCCACTGTTTGCGGGTTGAACGCGCCCTGCGGTTCAGTTCGGTTCCCGCAGCCGACGGCAGCAAGCCGAAGACGGTCCAGCCAAGCCAATCGCCGACGCCATACCATAAAGAGCCGGCCGCATACGCAGCCGTGGCAAACATGCCGAATCCCAGCAGCAGCCACCCAATTGTTTTGGTGCCGTTCATGCACTCACCACCCTTTGATTAGAATCCGAAAAACCGCTCATCTTTATTACATACGTAGAAACGGGCAAAAGGTGGCAGACTAAATCAAATGGACCGCCTGTCGTCCCTTGCCGCTAGTCACAGCGGACAGGCTTGGTGAATGGCTGGAAATGAGGTACAATAAAGGCTAAATGAATTTTTTTGAAGGATGGATCGAATCATGTATATCGCTAGCGAATGGAAAGACTACGAGGTTATCGATACAGGCGGCGGGGAAAAGCTGGAGCGCTGGGGCGACATTATCTTGCGCCGGCCCGATCCGCAGATCATTTGGCCGATCGCCAACGAAACGGGCAAATGGCGGGATGTGCACGGCCATTACCACCGCAGCTCCTCCGGCGGCGGGCAGTGGGAAATGAAAAAGCCGGTTCCCGAGCGCTGGAGCGTCGGATTCCGGAACCTGAAGTTCCACATCCGTCCGACCAATTTTAAGCATACCGGATTGTTCCCCGAGCAGGCGGCCAACTGGAGCTGGATGATGGACAAAATCGCTGCGGAAAAACGCCCGATTTCCGTCCTGAACCTGTTCGCCTACACCGGCGGAGCCACTGTCGCTGCAGCCAGCGCGGGCGCGTCGGTTGTGCATGTGGATGCGGCCAAAGGGATGGTACAGTGGGCCAAAGAAAACCTGCAGCTGTCCGGGCTCGGCGAACGCCCCGTCCGCTTCATCACCGATGACGTATTCAAATTTGTCCAGCGGGAACGCCGCCGGGGCAGCAAATACGACGCCATCATTATGGACCCTCCGTCCTATGGCCGGGGACCAAGCGGAGAGACGTGGAAGCTTGAATCCAGCTTGTATCCGTTTTTGGAAAGCTGCTTGGAGATATTGAGCGACCGTCCGCTATTCCTGCTGATCAACTCTTATACGACGGGCATTTCGCCTACTGTACTGCGCAACATGCTGTCAATGACGATGACCAAGCGGTACGGCGGCAAAATTTCAGCGGGAGAAATCGGTCTGCCAATCACCGCCTCCGGCTTGAATCTGCCGTGCGGCATCCTCGGACGCTGGGAGTCCTAAGGCGATGGGCAATCATGACCATTCATCCCGCTTGTTTGATCCTTCTGCAATCCTGTTCGAGGACAATCACCTGCTGGGTGTTGTGAAGCCGGTGAACGTGCCGGTTCAGGAGGATTCCACAGGCGACCCGGACATGCTTACGCTGCTGAAAGAGGATTTGAAGGAGCGCTACCAGAAGCCAGGCAATGTGTTTCTGGGACTGGTTCACCGGCTGGACCGGCCAGTCGGGGGAGCCATGATTTTTGCCAAAACATCCAAAGCCGCCTCCCGTCTGTCCGAAAGCATCAGAAACCGCAGCTTCCGCAAAGTGTATTTGACGGTTGTGCACGGCAAACCTCCGGCGCTGTCGGGACGGCTGCAGGATACGCTGCTGAAGGACCCGGGCACCAATACCGTCACGGTCGTGCGTCCGGGTACGCCCGGTGCGAAAGACGCGATTCTCGACTATGCGGTGCTGGGATCGGCAGACGGACTCAGCCTGCTGAAGGTCGAGCTGCTGACCGGCCGGCCGCATCAAATCCGCGTTCAGCTGAGCCATGCGGGCTGCCCGCTCTACGGCGACCAGAAATACGGCGCCCGGGTGAACCGCCCGGGCTGGCAGATCGCGCTCTGGTCCGCGGTTGTCGGTTTTCCGCATCCGGTCAGCCGCAGCGAAGTGGTGCTCACCTCACTGCCGCCTTCCGCTCATCCATGGAATTTATGGACCCAAGAGATACAGAAACAGGCCTTCCATTAGGAGGCCTGTTTCTGTTTATTTGCTATCCATATGCAGTGGTCATGTACCTGCCGGTTCGGGCACGGCCACCAGTTTCCCCATTAAGTACAGCAGCAGCTGCTGATTATGTGCGGAGATATGATCCAGCGCGCCGGCAAAAAATTCATTCCGTATCCGCAGTCCCCGTTCGGTCTCCTGCCGGCCGGTATCCGTAATGCTGACCCAGACGAGCCGGCGGTCGGCGCTGTCCCGCTCGCGGCTGATCAGTCCGTTTTTCTCCATCCGGTCGAGCAGCATCGTAACGGCCGCCGCGCTGGTGGATAAATAAGGAATGAGCTCCGACGGCTTCATTGCTTCGCGCTCCGTCAGCACTTCAAGCACCGTCAGCTGCGCATCCGTCAGCGTCGGCGCCAACCGGTTGTCCATATGCTGCTTATATTCTTTCAGCAGCTTAAGCCAGATTTTGCCGAATTCCGAGGAATACACGACTGTTTCATCCTTTCTGTGCGTAACTAAGGCGGTCCTGCCAAAACTTTGTTATATCTACAATTCGCTTTGGTCGACCGTTTTTCCTGCAAAAGGGAAAAATTTTTACGTTCATCAACTGAACTTACGCAGGACAGATTATAAAGGCTAAAAGCGAAAACGCCCGGACCAGGGAGATACTCCCCTGTCCGGGCGCTGTGCTGCCGAACCTATCGTGTCCGGAAGTTATTTTATAGCAAGGAACAGCTGATCAATCTCGTCTTTCTTCTCAACAGGAATCAGCAGTTTGCCAATTGAACGGCGTTCTCCAAGCGGAGCCTGCTCCGAGGTAAGCTGGTGTACGGTTCCTTCACGAGTCACAGCGGTTAACTCCAGCGGTTCTCTGCAGTAGAATGCGCCGGACAGACGGGAGCCGTTTGGTTTTACCCGTTTCCCTTCCTTAAACTCAAACGTCGGCATGCCTTTGCCGCCGCGGCTTTGTGCCGGGTAATCGGCCAGCAGCGACCGTTTGCCGTATCCAATTTCGGTAAAGGTGAGAATCTCCCCTTCGTCTTCCCGCACCCACAGCGCGGAAATCACCTCATCATCCTCCCGCAGCTGAATGCCGCGGACACCGGCGGCGACGCGGCCCATCGGGTTCACTTCACTTTCGGCAAAACGGATGCTTAAGCCGTCGCGGGTAATCAAGACGAGATCTTCTCCGCCTTCGCTAAGCGTAACGGACAGCACTTCATCGCCGGCCCCCAGCTTGCAGGCGGCTACGGCACCGGAGCGGCTGGTGAAATACTCTTTCAGATCGGTTCGTTTCACCTGGCCTTTGCGGGTAACGAACACCAGCGTTTTCCCGGGCTGCTCGAAGCTGGACACCGGAATGACAGATGCGACGGTATCTCCCTTCGCCAGTCCCACAACGTTGACAATGGCCGTCCCCGGCTCTTTCCATTTGAACTCCGGAATTTGATGAACGGGGAGCAGGAAATATTGGCCTTTTCGCGTAAACACAAGCAGATTGTCGCGGGTGTTCACATCAAGCAGCGTCAGCACGTGATCGCCGTCTTTGACGCCGGAAGCGCTCCGCTCGCCGCCCGAACGGGTGAAGGACAACATGCCCGTCCGTTTGATGTAGCCATCGGCCGATAGCGTAACCAGCACATCCTCGGCGTTGACCAGCACATCCATGCTGACCTTGATCTCTTCAACTTCCTCTTGAATCGCAGAGCGGCGTTCGATGCCGTATTTATCCCGGATTTCCAGCAGCTCTTTGCGGATGACACTGACCAGCTTTTTGTCGCTCTCCAGAATGCCGCGCAGCGTGGCAATCTTGGCTTCGGTCTCTTTATGTTCCTTTTCCAGCTGGTTAATCTCCAGATTGGTCAGCCGGTACAGCTGCAGGGTAAGTATGGAGTCCGCCTGCCGTTCGCTGAACCCAAACATCCACACCAGGTTGTTCTGCGCATCCTGGCGGTTTTTGGAGGCTTTGATCGCCGCAATCACCTCATCCAGGATGTTCAGCGCCTTCACGAGGCCTTCCAGCACATGCGCGCGGTCTTCGGCCTTCTCCAGGTCGAACTGCGTGCGGCGGGTAACGACTTCACGCTGATGCGCAATGTAAGCTTCGATGATCGCTTTCAGTCCAAGCTGCTGCGGCGCTTTGTTGACGATTGCCACCATGTTGAAATTGTAGGCGATCTGCAGATCGGTTTTCTTCAGCAGGTATGCGAGGATGCCCTGCGCGTCCGCTTCTTTTTTCAGCTCGACTACAATCCGCAGACCTTCGCGGCCGCTTTCGTCACGGACTTCGGCAATTCCGTCGATTTTTTTCTCCAGCCGGATATTCTCCATTGCGGTAACGAGACGCGATTTGACAACCTGGAACGGAATTTCCGTGACTACAATCTGCTGCTTGCCGCCGCGCAAGTTCTCAATCTCCGTCTTCGACCGCAGGTAAATGCGCCCTTTGCCCGTCCGGTAAGCGTCCAGAATTCCGTCCCCGCTCATAATCAGGCCGCCGGTCGGGAAGTCCGGACCTTTGATAAATGTCATGATCTCTTCCAGCTCAATTGACGGCTTCTGCATCACGGCGATGCAGGCGTCAATGACCTCACGCAGGTTATGCGGAGGGATTTCGGTAGCAAATCCCGCCGAAATGCCGCTTGTGCCGTTAACCAGCAGATTCGGGTAGCGGGAAGGCAGCACAACCGGCTCCTTGGCCGTGTTGTCGAAATTGTCTTTGAACTGCACGGTCCGCTTCTCGATATCGCGCAGCATCTCCAGCGCAATCGGCGACAAGCGGGCTTCGGTGTACCGCATCGCGGCCGCCGGATCGTCGTCCATCGAACCCCAGTTGCCGTGTCCGTCAACAAGAACATGCCCCATTTTCCAAGGCTGGGCCATCCGCACCATTCCCTCATAAATCGAGGAGTCACCGTGAGGATGGTAGTTGCCCATTACATCGCCGACCGTTTTCGCCGATTTGCGGTACGGCTTGTCCGGCGTATTGCCCGAGTCGTACATCGCGTACAAAATCCGGCGCTGTACCGGCTTCAGCCCGTCGCGCACGTCGGGAATCGCCCGGTCCTGGATAATATATTTGGAATACCGTCCGAAGCGGTCGCCGACGACCTCCTCCAGAAATGCCGGCATAAATTGTTCCGATAAACTCATCGCTTCACCTTCTGTTCCTCATACTTCGTCCTTCAAACACCTGGCCCATTACTTTCGCTTAAAAGCGAAAAAAAGCGGCAGCACCGCTATTCTTCGATTTCAGTAAAATCGACATTCTCCACAATCCAGCGCTTGCGCGGGTCAACCTTGTCGCCCATAAGCGTCGAGACGCGCCGTTCCGCCTTGGCAGCGTCTTCGATTTGAACCTGAAGCAGCGTGCGGCTGTCCGGATTCATCGTCGTTTCCCACAGCTGTTCGGGATTCATCTCGCCGAGTCCTTTGTAACGCTGCAGTTCAAAGTTTTTGCCGAATTCCTTCAGATAGTTCTGCAGCTGCTCGTCCGTCCACGCATAACGCACCTGCTCCAGCTTCCCGGATTTACGGGTCAGTTTGTAGAGCGGCGGCTGGGCGATATAGACCCGGCCGGCGTCGATCAGCGGCTTCATGTAGCGGTAGAAGAACGTAAGGAGCAGCACCTGGATGTGGGCGCCGTCGGTATCGGCATCAGTCATGATGATAATCTTGGAATAATTGCTGTCCTCAACGGCAAACTCCGTACCAATGCCGGCGCCAATCGCATTGATGATCGCCCGGTATTCGTCGTTCTTGAGAATTTCCAGCAGCTTTGCCTTCTCCGGGTTCATCGGTTTGCCTTTAAGCGGCAGGATCGCCTGAATTTTGGAGTCGCGGCCCTGTTTGGCGGAGCCGCCGGCAGAATCACCTTCCACAATAAACAGCTCGGTCCGGGAATAGTCCTTCGACTGGGCTGGAGACAGCTTGCCGCCCAGATTGGAGCTTTCGCTCCGCTTTTTGCCGGTGCGGATTTCGTCACGCGCTTTGCGGGCCGCCTCACGCGCCTTCGATGCCTGGATCGCTTTACGCAGCAGACTTTGCGCCACCTGCGGGTTTTCCTCCAGGAAGGTCTGCATATTCTCGGTGACCACGGCGTCAACCGCCCCGCGCGCCGAAGCGCTGCCAAGCTGGTCTTTCGTCTGGCCGACGAACTCGACCTCGGACATTTTTACGCTGATGACCGCCATCATGCCTTCACGCAGATCGCTGCCGTCCAGGTTCTTGTCCTTCTCCTTCAGCATCTGCATCCGCCGTGCGTATTCGTTCATCACCCGCGTGTAGGCAGTCTTGAAGCCCGTCTCGTGCGTGCCGCCGCTGCGTGTCGGAATCGAGTTGACGAATGAAGCCAGCGTTTCCGTATAACCGCCGTTATACTGCAGGGCGATCTCCACTTCAATATCGTCTTTCTCGGAGCTGAAGTGAATTACATCATGCAGCACATCTTTGCCTTCATTCAAAAACTGGACGAATTGGCTTGCTCCGCCTTCATAATAATATTCGTCCGAACGCCCCGCCCGTTCGTCGGTCAGCGTAATCCGCAGTCCCGAATTCAAAAAGGCGATTTCCTGCAGGCGCTCGGCCAGCGTCTCGTAGTTCAGGTTGATGCCGCTCTGGAACACGCGGATATCCGGCTTGAACGTTATTTTCGAGCCGGTTTTATTGGTATTGCCAAGCACTTCCAGTCCAGTCACCGGCTCGCCTACATGCTCCTTGCCGGATTCGTCCACCCAGTATTCGAACCGCTGGCGGTGAATTTTGCCCTCACGGTAAATCTCCACTTCCAGCCACTCGGACAGCGCGTTCGTCACGGAGGCGCCTACCCCATGCAGGCCGCCGGATTTCTTGTATCCGGATCCGCCAAACTTGCCTCCGGCGTGCAGAATTGTAAAGACGACCTGGGGCGTCGGAACACCGGTTTTATGCATGCCTGTCGGAATGCCGCGCCCGTTGTCAATGACGGTAACTGAACCGTCTTTCCGCAGCGTAATGTCAATTTTGGTGGCGAACTTCGCCAAGTGTTCGTCAACGGCATTGTCGACGATTTCCCATACCAGATGGTGCAGGCCCGATGCACTTGTGCTGCCGATATACATGCCCGGCCGTTTGCGGACCGCTACCAGACCTTCGAGCACCTGAATGTCGTCAGCATCGTATCCCGACCGGCTTGTACCGCCGTTCTTCGAAGCCTCAGAAAACATGTCGATCTGTTCGAGCATTCATGCTCCTCCTTCTTTATCTTCCCAAAAGCTCAAATGCAAACAAATGTTTTGGTTGCTCTGTACATTCTAATTCAAAATATCCCTTTTCGTAAAGACGGCGAATGAAACGATTACTGCCGCCAGCCCCCAAACCGTAAGCACGGCAAGGGAAAACGGCAGCGACATGCCTTCGATCGGAGCCGGCGTTCCGGCCAAATAGGAGGTCAAATCCAGGTTCACCATAAAGAGGTATTTTGCCGATGTCCAGGCCGATGCCATGTTGGTCAATATGCTGCCGGCAATCAGCGCGGCCATCATGACGACGATACTCGCCGCGGTGCTCCGCACAAGGACCGAAATCATAAAGGCCAGCAGGCCGACGATCACACCGACAAACCAAACGAGACCGCTCTGCATCAACAGATATTTCCACTGCGGCACGGCGTGCACCGCCGACATATCGACCGTATCCCCGCTGATCTGAAAACCGGTAAAAACCGGGACATTAAATCCACCATAGCCGAACACTAGACCCGAAATTAAATAACAAATGAGCACGGTCGCCAGCACGGTCAGCGAGATGAACATCAGCAGGGCCACCAGTTTGCTGAACAGGATTTTCCAGCGTTTGACCGGGCGGGTGAGCAGCATTTTGATCGTTCCCGTTGTCCGTTCCCCTGATACAAGATCCGAGGCGACCGCCATAATGAGCAGCGGCACAAACAGCGCGATGGAGTTGTCCAAAAATTCCCGGGTAAAGGTCACGCCGCTCGGCTCGTTCGGATTCACGTCATGCTCGAGGTAATACTGGAGCTGCTGTATAAAAATACGCCGGTACGTCTTCCACTCCTCCGGGATGCGGTCGCTGCCAAGCGAATTTTCATTGTCCGTGATCCGCTGCTGGATTTCCAGCCGCCAGTCGGACTTGAAATTGTCCCGGCTCCGCTCGGCGATCCGCATCTGAGCGTAAGTGAACATGGGAATCAGCACGGCCAGAATGAGCAGAATAACATAAAAGCGCTTTTTCTTGATGATCTTGATCGTCTCGTTCCGAATCAGCGGCAGCAGACTAGTCAATGCTCTCACCTTCCGTCAGTTTCAAGAATAGCTGTTCCAGAGTCGGATTGATTTTATGCACGCCTTTAACCTGGACGCCGGAAGCGACCAGTTCCGCTACTGCCGCAGGAATTCCCGCGTCATCCATAATGGTGACCGCCGCATGCTCGTCCATCCCTGCAGTAACCGTGTCGTCCAGCACCACCTCGCTCCGGTTTTCGGTGCGAATGCCCAGACGTGTCAGCACTTCAGCGCCCCGTTCGTGCGGTTCCAGCTCCCAGACGACGTATGGCGAATTGCGGGAGACCAGCTCCTGCACACCCCCGACAGCCAGCACCCGTCCCCTGCTGATAATCGCAACCCGGTCGCAGAGCAGTTGAATTTCGCTCAACAGGTGGCTGGAGACAAATACGGCGAGCCCTTCGTCCGCCAGCTTCCGGATGAACTCCCGCAGCTCCTTGATGCCTTTGGGGTCCAAGCCGTTGGTCGGCTCGTCCAAAATGAGCAGCCGGGGACGGCCAAGGAGCGCTTGGGCAATGCCCAAACGCTGCCGCATCCCAAGCGAATAGGTTCTTACTTTATCGTGAATCCGCTGGTCAAGCCGGACGATATCGACTACCTCGGCGATCCGCCGTTCATCAATGCCGGGCTGCATCCGGGCAAAATGCTGCAGGTTCTCCCAGCCGGTCAGATACGTATACACTTCCGGATTCTCGACGATCGACCCGACGTAGGCAAGCGCTTTTTCCGGATTCCGGTTGACATTGTATCCGCACACGGTGATGGTGCCTGCGCTGGGGCGGATCAAATCGACAAGCATGCGGATTGTCGTTGTTTTGCCCGCTCCGTTGGGACCCAGAAAGCCAAACACTTCGCCTTCTCTGACATCAAAGGTAACGTCATCTATAATCCATTTGCGTCCGATTTTTTTGCGGACATGGTCGACGGACAGGACGATGTCCTTGCCTTCTTCCGCTGCGGGGATGCTCATGCGTTTCACTCCTCTGTACGGTTTCGCGGGTCAGGATGAATCAAGGGAGAATCACCGCTTGGGTAATGCGGTCGGCAATGCGCTGATATCCTTCACCGCTCGGGTGGAAATGATCCGACGACAAATAGCGGTCATATTGGCTGCGGAACAGATCGAGTGTCGGAACAAGCGCCATCCGCGGATGCTGATTAATGATATCGAGCGCGGCATTATTCCAGGCGGTAACCGCCTGGTTGCCGGGAATCAGCAGATCGGGCACGTCGCCAAACGGGTTATACAGTCCGATATAGTACACCTGCGCATCGGGATTCAGCTTCGCAATTCGCTGCAAAATCGTCTGCAGCCGTCCGGAAGCCTCCGGCAGCGCCTGAAGCAGCTCCTCCGGGTCGATCTCCTCGCCCGCCGGCTCTTGTCCGGTGCCGGGTGCAGCCTGTCCGTCGGCCGCGGACGCCGCTTCATCCGCCCGCTCCGCCCCTGCAGGTTGACCAGCCCCCGCAGCACCGCTTAAAATGCCGGTGCCTCGGAACAGGTCGTTCCCGCCAATGGAGAGGATAATAACGTTCGCCCGCTTGAGCGCATACTGCACGCCCGTATCATCCAGCGTCTCCAGCAACCCGGCTGTTGTCAGGCCGTTTACAGCCAGGTTGCCGAGCAATTCAACTTCGGCGCCCTGCTTCTGCAGTCCGGCGAGGGCACGCCGGACAAATCCGCTGCCTGTGTTGTCGCCAGTCCCTTTTGCCAGCGAATCGCCAAGCGCAACAACCCGCAGCGTTCCGTCCTGAACCGGCTGCTGCTGCTGTGTCTCGTCTTTTGCCGCCAGACCGGAAGCTTCTGCCGCTGGATTCACAATGTCGTTTACGGCATATCCAAACCCGAAAACCAGCAGCAGTGTGGTTAATCCAGCGACCAGGCTGACAATACGCCACGTCCATCTGGAATCTTTCATTGTCATCCCTCCGGTGCTGTCATCATGCATATTGTTAATGCTCAATCCTAGGGTATCGCACGGATTCAGCGTATCTCCCCTCAACCTAGATCAAAAGGCGGATAGTCATGCCGGGGTCCCCGGATTCAATCTTTGGAGTAAAAACGCAAGTTTATGCAAAACACTGATGTAAATAACCTTAATTGTTCTTCCGTTATTTTGCAAATGGACAAAATCAAAAAAATTTGCCACTGAATAAGCCACAATATGCAGTGCGGCCGAAGTTCTAACGTTAATGAAATCTCCGCTAGTCTCTACTTTTTTTGAACTATAATGTCCATTTTAGCAGGATGTCAAACGGCCGTTGCCTCTAACAATAAATTTAAAAAAAGCACTAGACAAGCCCGGTTATCTGCTGTATAATCTTCAATGTTAGTTGTTTCGGGTTATTAGCTTAGTTGGTAGAGCAGCCGACTCTTAATCGGCAGGTCGCAGGTTCGACCCCTGCATAACCCATTGACACAAGAACCTTTCCGGGATGCCGGAAAGGTTCTTTTTTTATCTGCTGACCACCGCAAACACGGCTTTCAGGCGGCAAAAAAAAATAAAAAACGGCGTCCCGCCTATTCGCGGAAACGCCGTGCTGGCTGCTGCTTATTTACCAACAAACATTTGAACCCAATAGTTATTATCGAATCCTACGCCGATGTGCGTGAAGTTGGCGCTCAAAATGTTGCTGCGGTGGCCCGGGCTCTCCATCCAAGCCTTCATTACTTCTTGCGGTGTCCGCTGACCCATGGCAATGTTTTCGCCAGCGGCCTTATATGTTACACCAAAGCTCTTCATCATATCGAACGGCGAGCCGTACGTTGGAGAAGTGTGCGAAAAATATCCGTTTGTCCGCATATCCGCAGCTTTGGCTTCCGCCACGCGGTTGATGCTGTCCAGTGCGGTCAGCGGTTTCAGTCCCGCTTTGGCCCGCTCCTGGTTAACCAGCGACACAACCTGCTTCACATAGCTCGAGGAATCTCCTGCTGCCACTTGATCTGCCGCAGGCTTGGAGCTTACCGGCGCTGGCTGAGCTGCCGGTTGCTGTACCGGTTGCTGTACCGGTTGCTGTACCGGTTGCTGTACCGGCTGCTGCACTGGTGCCTGGACCGGCTTCGTTACAACAGGAGCTGGTGCAGGTGTTGCGGGTGTCTGCACCTGCTGACTGCCCGGAAACATGGTCTGAATATATTTATAAATGTACGAATAATCCACCTGATTTGAAGTTGCCGCTTCCGCCGCCGACGGCATCATAATCCCCACTGCCATCACTGCTGCTGCGCTTCCCCCAACTACCGCTCTCCACCATCTGTTCTTCAAGCTGTCATCTCCCTTGGTATAAGTAGTAGAAATGCTTGTCCAATAAAGCTGAATGGTTACAAAAATGTAATAACCCTTCGCTATTGTAACATAGAAAATTGACTTGTGGGCTACTAATTTATAGAAATTCTGTTTTGTTCGACAAAAAAATGGGTAATTCTTAAGTTTTGCGTACGCGAAATAGCACCTCTCCTGAGAGGAAAGGTGCGGGTTGATGCTGCTGATCAGCGGTTTGCGGAGAAGTACTACCCATCTGAATGCCGAAATAAAGAATTCAACAGAAACCGGCCTTCTTACAAATTCTCCAAACCGTAAAACGATATTTAAATGGTTAACCCTTCACACATTCCACGGACCCGAGCGAATGTAGACGGATCAACTGAGCAGCCATGTACTGGGGCGAAAAGTTCATATCCATTTCCAGCCAGTATACGATGATACCAAGATGGGCGGCGGTAACATAACGAACGATGATTTCCCGAGGCATCTTCATTTTGTTGTCGCTGGGTTCGGCAATAATCGACCGATGGTATAACGACTTACTGATTATGCTGTCCAGCCTTGCCGCAAATCCCGGCAGTCCGTGAGGTCCCAGCATCACTTTATAAAATCGTGCATTTTCAGCAATATGCTCAAATTGACGTATAAAGGATTCCGGCGGCGTATTCGGGTCGGAGATAAAATCCTCTACCCCAAATCCCTCCGGCAACTGGAAAATGGCCTCAAACTCAATTAGCATTTCTTCTACGATTTGATTCAGCAGTTCATATTTGTCCTGGTAGTGCAGATAAAAAGTCGCCCGATTGATCTCCGCGCGCGCGGCGATGTCGCGAACGGTAATCTGTTCGAATCTTTTTTCCTGCATCAAAGAAAGAAAGGCGTCTCGAATAAGCTGATGGGTTCTCTTGATTCTTGGATCCAGCGTCTCGTTAGGAGTCGACATCTTTATCCCCCTTTGTCAATTTGATGCCCGGTTATTCTACATCCGCAGCCCGTCTGTCGAATATGCGGCATTCCCGGAAAATTTGCTGGTTGTTCGGCTTTCTTCTTTCTTTTATTATAAACAACGCACCGACGCAAAAGCAACACGGTGTCGAATTAAAAAGAGAGGAAGGCAATCTAATGAAAAACCGGGAAAACGCATCAAAATGGACGGTATGGGGACTGCTGCTCGGACTGTTCCTGTCCAGCTTGGATCAAACCATTGTATCCACAGCCATGCCATCCGTTGTAAGTCAACTGGGGGGATTCTCCTATTACAGCTGGGTGTTTACGGTTTACATGCTGGCATCCACTACGACTATGCCGGTTTACGGCAAGCTGGCCGATCTATGGGGACGCAAAAAAATGATGATAATTGGCCTGTCCCTATTCCTCGCAGGCTCAGCCCTTTGCGGGTTTGCTTCCGGAATGACGGAACTTATAGTGTTCAGAGGAATTCAGGGCTTAGGTGCAGGTGCATTAATGCCCATCTCCATGACGATCGTCGCGGATTTGTATCCCCCCGAACAACGCGGCAAATTCATGGGATTGTTCGGAGCGGTTGTGGCGGTATCCAGCATTTTCGGGCCTTCCCTCGGTGGAGTCATCGTTGATTATTGGCATTGGGGCTGGATTTTCTTCATCAATATTCCACTTGGCCTTTTTGCTCTGGTCATCGTTACAGTCACCTTCAAGGAATCCGGTCTTCGCGAGCGGCGGCCTGTCGATTGGCCAGGCGCCCTTACATTAAGTGCGGGGATCGTTAGCTTGCTGCTTGCGATGGTGCTCGGCGGTGATAATAGTACAGGGGGGGCGACGTATGATTGGACTTCCCCGGTAATTCTAAGTTTGTTCATGGGCGGAGGCATTCTCCTTGCCGCATTTCTGTGGATCGAAACACGCGTCGCCGAGCCGATCCTTCCGCTGGGTTTGTTTAAAGTAAGGGCGATCGGTGTAGGAAATGCGGTTGGCTTCTTCGTAAGTGCCGGAATGTTCGGAGCGATCGTCTATATTCCCTTATTCGTACAGGGTGTGATCGGCGTGTCATCGTCTATCTCCGGTTATATTTTGACTCCGCTTATGCTGTCCGTAATCGTCACTTCCATCGCAGCAGGCAAACTCATGATTCATTTCTCGTACCGCTCCATTCTTATTGCTTCTTTAATTTTGATGAGTATCGGGTTTCTTCTTCTTACCGGAATATCGCCGGAGACAACCAAGACAAGAATTATAGTGGATATGATCATAGTAGGACTGGGGATGGGGGCCGTCTATCCAACCGTCGGCACGGCCGCCCAAAATGCGGTAGACAGCTCCCGGATGGGGGTTGCGACAGCCTCCTCCCAATTTTTCAGATCAATTGGCGGGACAATCGGCGTCAGTGTGTTCGGCAGCTTTATGTCTACACAGCTGAATTCGGGAATGACTGGTCTTCTAGGAAAGCTGGACTCCCCGGCAAATCCGCAGATGCTGCTGGACAGCAACGTTCGGAATACCCTGCCAATGGATGTGGTAAACGAACTTGAGATTGTGTTCTCCGGAGCGATTCAGCACGTCTTCTGGGGGGCTGTGATCTGTGTGGCGGCCGGACTGATCGCTAGTATGATGCTCGGGAACGCCCGGCTACCTTCCGCCAAGCTTAAGAGATAGAAAGACATGCAGGACGGCGGATGGAGCCTAACCGATTGTACACGGCGGCCAAGGATCGAACGTTACGCAAATGCGTTCGCGGCTCCCCGCTCTCTATTTTTTTCCCCTGGTCTCACCGGCTCAGCATTTACGCTGTAAACCTGTCGGGACGGATACTGACAGTTACTGCCGCAGCACCGCCCCTCTTTGCGCCGCGGGAGGTGCGCCGCAGCATTTCCGGTTAGCAAGGGCAATTCCGCTCTGCCTAGTGATACGACTGCCAGAACGCGCCTTCTGTCCGGATTAATCCCATAATTTCCGCGTAAGGGATCCGGAAAGAAGGAAAGCCCGCGGCGTAAGGGGCAATTTCATACGGCGCGAAATACAGAGTTAGCGCTTCCTCGTCAACATAAAACGGCTGATCCGGCGCAATGCCTTTATAGCTGCCCGGGAAAACATAGCTGTACTGCGGGTCATTTTTGATTCGTTCGCCTACGATTGCACTGAGTTTTTTTACATAATCGCTCCCGGGCTTAAACAAGTCTTCGAGCCGGTAAAATTCGCCGGTTTTGAGATCGATATGCGCAAAATCCCGTGTCGGCATGCCGTGAGCCGCCCCAAACGGATAAGTGTATCCCTCCAGTTCAAGCACTAGCAGCTGCTTGCGGAAAAAATGGACCGAAAAATCGCCGTTATAACTAGCTTCACCCGGTTCAGGTATAGTAGCTTCGCCGGCAAGCGCCATCTCCCGCAATTTTTTGTTTACTGTTTGGGCCACTGCGGGATCGCGGATACCCCGAACCTCCGGATAATAAATCAGCACATCGGGATTCGGCTTGTATTTGCGTTCCTCCACCAAATAAGGCGGGCGCAGGGGAATCACCGTATTTTGCTTCCAGACCAGGCGTCCTGCACGGTTGTAGTAAGACGTCCGGCGGTCCACATCCGCCCGGATTAAGCCGTCTTCCAGCGTCAAGGTTCCCGAGCCCGCCAGGCGGGGCGGCTGTGCTGCCGGTTGACCGCTCCGGTCGATAAAAAAGGTCCAGCCTGCGTCGGAAACGGACGCCAAACCTTGCTCGTAACGGTTCACCGCCAGGTACGGTCCGGGATTCAGCTGCGTTCCAGTCTCCGCATCGTAGATCGCGTAACGGCTGCCAAGATACGGTTTCTCCGGGTCCAGGGCCGTTCCGGCCGCTACCCGTTTTTCCCCAAGCTGCTGGATGTCGCTGAACCGTGGCGGGATCACAAACCGTCCTGAGGAGTCGATTAATCCGTACTGGCTGCCGTAATCCGCCGCTGTATTCACTACCGCACGCCCGTCTTCAAATGGAAGAGCCTGCGTGTATCGTGGAGAAATAAGGACGGTCCCGTCTTCATGCAAATAACCGTAAGGTCCGTTCTCTTTGGCCTGAAACGCCAAGTAGCCGTCACCGCGGCTTCCGACAAAAGGATAACGGTAGGTTTGCAGCCGCTTACCGTTTCGGTCAATGAGCGCAAACTCCGCCTGCCCTGTCTGGACAAGCGCTTTTCCGTCCATAAAGTCGCCGCCGTCCAAATAGACAGCGGGCAGCGCGACGGCGCCGTCCGATCCCAGGTATCCGTACCGGACAGGGCCGTCCCCGGCAGTTTCATTGAACAAAGCCCTGCCTTCTTTTACAGGGTTTAAATAAGAGTAACGCTTTCGGGTCAGGGGCCGGCCCTGTTCGTCCAGGAGAAAATATCCTTTGTC
The DNA here is from genome assembly GCF_046543445.1 of Paenibacillus nanchangensis. Classification (NCBI taxonomy): domain Bacteria; kingdom Bacillati; phylum Bacillota; class Bacilli; order Caryophanales; family Paenibacillaceae; genus Paenibacillus; species Paenibacillus nanchangensis. The sequence goes on along the minus strand of NZ_JBHOFD010000028.1, from coordinate 70,392 downwards.
ATCGGATACCACAGTTCTGCCTTCTGTCGTGGGTCCGATATAGGAATACACCGGCTTCAGTGTTTCTCTGCCGTAGACATCGATTCTCCCGCTGTGTCCGCCCAACTGGATAACAGCCTGACCGTCTTTTTGAAACGGCTCCGCATAGTCGTAAATCGGATCAATTGCGGTGCGTCCCGTGCGGTCAATATATCCCCAGCGGACGCCGCTGGCCGTGGAGAACGGCGCCGGATATCGTCCCAGCCCGGCAGCGGATTCTTGGGTTTCCAAGCTTGATTCCGGCCGGATAGTGAAACCCGTGTCCTTGTCCGTCTCCGCCTCTCTCCTGTTCTGCACGCCAGAGTTTATCTCTGGCTCCGGCCAATTTTGCACGCCGGCATTCGTCTCGTTCCCGACCTTCACGCCGGCGCTGGGTTCTGTCTCTGTACCATCCTGCTCGCCGGTATCCGCCACTGTCTCATCCTGCCCATCAGTATCCTCTATCCCGTCCTGCTCGCCAGTATCCACCTCTGTCCAGACAATCGCTTCTGCAGGCAGATCCGTAGCCGCCATGCTTGTCAGCTTATAACCGGCGTTATAAACAGGCCAGTAATCTATGCGGTAAAACCCTGGCACAGCGGGAAGCCGCACTGCTTGTGTTGCTCGGACTTCCGCAGCCCCCGCCGGAGTCCACACGCCATCCTCCCACTTCCAGACTTCCGTTTCGTACACGATAGACGTTTTGTCGTCTGCTTGGTTCCGTCTCTTCCCGTCCAGCATATCTACGCTCTCCTTCCCGCCCGCCCCCGCTCCCTCCGCTGCTGCAGCCAGCCGGGCAGGGCATTTGCCTATATCATATGAAGCGGAGTCCCATCCGGTTACCGGAAGAGGTATAGCAACCAGAAGCAGTCAATTGGGGTTACTCGGCGTTGGCTAGTTAGCGGGTAGTAGTTCAGCTGGGTACCCCGGCCTTGGCGGGTTAGCGGGAAAAAGCAATTCAATTCATTGGCACAGGGCTGTTGAGACAACATGGAACAGAAACTGGAACGGGGATTGGAACGGAAACGGCAAACAGCCGTCCCCAGTCTCCGGGTTTCCGGAAACAAGGGACGGCTGGAAGCGGAAAAGAGCTTACCGTTTGGCGGAGTATTTCCGCATATCGAAAGCAACCGCCGCAACGATGATCAGACCTTTGATGATCAGCTGCCAATAAGGGCTGATGCCGATAAAGGTCAAACCGTAGTTGATGATGGTGAAAATGATAACGCCGACCAGAACGCCGGGGACAGTACCGATTCCGCCTGTAGTCGAGACGCCGCCGACAACGCAGGCCGCGATGGCGTCGAGTTCGTACATATTACCATAGTTGTTGGTGGCACCGCCGGTTCTTGCTGCTTCAAGGACGCCGGCCAGACCATACAACGAGCCGGCAATGGCGTAAATATAAATCAGGTTTTTGGAGACGTTGATGCCGGATACTTTGGCTGCCTGAATGTTGCCGCCGATTGCGTACATGTTTTTGCCGAGCTTGGTTTTGTTAAAGACCACCCATACGATAGCCGCCACACCAAGCGCGATCAATACGATATAAGGTATGGAATATTGGCCGCTGCCGATGAATCCGGAACCAAGGTCGGTGAAGTCTTTGCGCAATCCGCCGATCGGCTGCGACTGGTTTGGCTCCATATCGAAGTACAGGGAGTTAACGCCATAGACGATAACCATCGTACCCAGTGTTGCGATAAACGGCGGCACATTGAGCTTGGAAACGATTAGACCGTTGATTAAACCGCAGATTAAACCTGCCAGGATGGCGAGGACGATCGGCACGATCAGCCACATTTGCGGAAGATCCGGGAAGAAACGCCGCGAATAGTCAGGAATTTGCAGCATGGATGCGGAGATAACCGCTGTCAGGCCGACAACGCGTCCTGCGGACAAGTCTGTACCTGCTGTAATCAGGATGAAGGCAACGCCAAGCGCGATGATGATCCGGGTCGAAGATTGGATCAGGATATCCCGCAGCGTGCTGACGGCGATAAAATTCGGATCGTAAACAGCGATTCCGAGGATCAGTATCACAAGTACGATATAAATGGCGTTATTGGAAATAAAGCTTTGCGCTTTTTTAACGTTCATATGGGGTTCCTCCTAGGAGCTTATGGATGAAAATGGCGGCTGGTGCTGCCTTGGTGAACGGCTGGCGAAAACCGCAAACTGCGGTCCTTGTCCTGCAGGCTGCCGCATGATAAAAAATGGAGCTGAATCCTAATGCTGCGCAGCCAGTCGCATGACTTCCGTCTCCGTTGCCTGCGCGCCCTCCAGAATGCCGGTCAGACGCCCTTCCGACATAACCATCACGCGGTCGGACATGCCAAGCAGCTCGGGCATCTCGGACGAGATCATAATGATGCTTTTGCCTTGTTTGGCGAGATCCGCAATGATGGTATAAATTTCGAATTTAGCTCCGACGTCGATGCCGCGGGTCGGTTCATCCAGCAGCAAAATGTCGGGATCGGTAAGCAGCCACCGGGCCAGCAGCACCTTCTGCTGGTTGCCGCCCGACAAGTTCATGATCAGCGTTTTGGTGGTCGGCGTCTTTGTCCGCAGCTTTTCGACCATCTGGTCGACCTCCACCTTTTTGCGTTTGCTGTCAAGCAGGCCAAAAGGCGTCTTGTAGCGGTCCAGATTGGCAATCGCCCCATTTTCATGCACCGACAGCACCGGAAAAATACCGGTCACCCGCCGCTCCTCCGTCAGCAGGGCCATGCCGTGCTTTTTTGCGTCTTCCGGTGAATTGATCCGGACCGGTTTACCGTCGATGGAGATGGTCCCCGAGGAGACCGCCCGGAGTCCAAACAGCGCTTCAATGATCTCTGTCCGCTGGGCCCCAACCAATCCGCCGACGCCAAGAATTTCGCCGCGCCGCAGCTCAAAGGAAACCTCTTTAAACGATTTCGGATCCGGCGAAGTCAGCTTATCAACCTTCAGAATGACGTTACCCGGCACATTGTGCCGCTCCGGGAACCGGCTTGTCAGATCACGGCCAACCATCCGGGAAATAATCAGATCGGTGGTCATTTCCGCTGCCGGCCAGGTGCCGATTTTTTTGCCGTCCCGCATAATGGTAACCTCATCGGAGATCGTCAGAATTTCTTCCATTTTGTGAGAAATATATATGATGGACACGCCTCTTTGTTTCAAATCCCGGATAATCCGGAACAGATGCTCCACTTCCACGCCCGTTAGCGACGAGGTTGGCTCATCCATCACGATGATGCGGGAGTGAAACGAGACGGCTTTTGCAATTTCAATGGACTGCACCTTCGACACGGACAGTTTGCCTACCAGCGTTTCGGGATCAAGATCGATATCCAGATCTTTGAATAACGCTTTCGTGTCGTGGTACATTTTTTTATGGTCAATAAATTGTATAGGCCCGATTCCTTTAGTTGGAAAACGTCCCAGCCATACATTCTCCATCACGTTCCGGAAAGGCACCGGATGAAGCTCTTGATGGATCATCGAAATGCCGTTCGCCAATGCGTCATTGGAATTGGAGATGCCAACTTTTTGTCCATCAATCAGAATTTCGCCCCCGTCCGGGGAATAAATGCCGAACAGGCATTTCATCAGCGTCGATTTGCCGGCGCCGTTTTCGCCCATGAGTGCGTGAACAGATCCGGGTCTGACCTGCAGAGTAACTCCGTCCAGCGCTTTGACGCCGGGGAACTCTTTGGTGATATTGGTCATTTCCAGCAAAAATTCATTTTGTGCCATATGTGTTACGCCCCCTACGCTATTTTTCTTTTCCATGAGAGGCACAGCGGTTTGGTCCTGGTTCCTATCCCACTTGAAGGAAGGAGGGGGAGCGGAATTCCACTCCCCGCCCGTCTAGCTGCTGCGATACCTGATTCCTTGGATGCTGCGCATGTACAGGACATGCCCTATTTCGTTACAAGCCGGAGGCTGGATTACTTCACGTCAGCCACGTTTTCTTTGGTGATTTTTTTGTAGGAAATCCATACATATTGGTTGTCGGTGATGTCGAACCCGCCGATGTTTTCTTTGCTTGGCGTTTCGCCTTTAGCCAGTACGGAAGCCAATGTGATTGCGGCTTTACCTTGGTTGTTGGCGTCGTTCAGAACCGTTCCGAGCATGGTGCCTTCTTCCAGCGCCTGCACGGCTGGTGCGGTAGCGTCTACACCTACGACCGGCATATATTTGTCGCCGGTGAAGTAACCGGAAGCTTTCAGCGCTTCAATCGCGCCGAGGGCCATGTCGTCGTTGTTGGCCAATACGGCTTCAATTTTGTCGCCGTGCGAGCCGAGGAAGGCTGCCATTTTTTCCTGCCCTTTTACGCGGTCCCACATCGCCGTGTCTTCAGCGAGCTTCTCGACCTTGATGCCGGCGTCTTCAATAGCCTGGATGGAGAAGGTAGTGCGCAGCTCGGCGTCCTGGTGTCCCGGTTCGCCTTTCAGCATTACGTATTGGAGTACGCCGTCGCCGTTTTTGTCAGCTTCAGGATGGGCTTTCCAGTAGTCGACGACGATTTGGCCGGACAGGGTGCCGGACTCTTCCGCTTTGGCGCCGACGTAGTACACTTTATCCCACTTTTTCATGTCTTCCGGAAGCGGTTCGCGGTTCAGGAACACGACCGGTGTGTTGGCGGTTTTGGCTTTGTCGATGATCACGCCTGCCGCAGTGCGGTCAACCGGGTTAATCAGCATGCCGTTGTATTTTTTGGTGATAAAGAGGTCGACTTTGTCATTTTGGGTCGGCTGGGAGTTTTGGCTGTCCACGATATCCACTTCGGCGATGCCCTCGGATGCGGTCTGGATCGCGTTGCGGACGCCGGTCATAAACGTGTCGTCAAATTTGTAAATGGCCACGCCGACTTTTGGCGCTTTAGCCGAATCGCCCGCAGCCGGGGTGTTGCCGCCGCTGTTTGCGGAGTTCGCTGCGTTGTTGCCGCCGCCGCAGCCGGTCAGAGCCGCGCCCAGCAGTGCGCTTGCAATAAATACGGAAGTGATCTTTTTCATAGGTAATGACCTCCTGGTAATTGAATAATAGGTTTCTATTGATTTGCCCCTTGCGCTTCACCCGCTTTTTTCTTTCTCCCGGGCACAACTTTATTATGCTGTAGATGAAAGCGATTTCGAATAGAATATCCTCCTCTGTTGTATTAAAATTCTCATCTCCTTAGCAGTAGAATTCTCCGGTTTCTGGTTCAGGTATACGGCTGCGCGGCGGCGGAACGAGGAACCAGGTAGAAGGTGTGCGGGAAATTGGGCTGATTATCCGGTTGATACCGCCCCGTCACACGCAAAAAAAGCCGACTCCCCCAGCGGCCGGAGGAATCGGCTTGATGCATGGCATCTTCGTATGGATTTTATTTTACAAACGGAAACAAAAGTTTCTGGTTTTCAGGCCACAGCATGTTGTCCAGATCAATCAGTTTGGTGCCCGTATCCACCCGTTCGGAAATGTCTTTGCCCTGCAGTGCCTCCACCGCCTGGCGGACCGCTAGGTAGCCGTTGCTGAACGGGTTCTGGATGACGGTTGCCTGAACTGTGCCCGCCTGCAGCATTTCCATCGTGGTTGCCGAGCTGTCGAATGCGACCATCTGGATATCCGTCTGGCCTAGCTCCTCCAGCATCTGGCCCGCCCCTTGCGACGCCGTTTCGTTCAACGTGGCCAGCCCGTCCAGCGATGGATGCTTCCGCAGCAGTTCGCGCGTTAACTGCCTGGCGTTTTCAATATCCGAGGTGGTGTACAGAATTTCGACAACCCGCACATTCGGATAGCGGGCGACATAGTTCAGGAACCCTTTTTCCCGCTCATCCGCATCCCTTGCCCCATAGTCAATCACGCTTCCGGACCGTTTTCCTTCGGATTGCTCAACCACGCTGGTAAAATTGAGGATGCCAATTTCGCCGCGCCCGCCCAGCAGCTTGATCAGCCGCTCCGCCGATTTCTGCCCGGCCTCGTATCCATTGGAGCCGACATAGGACACCACCCGCGCCGAAGCAACCTCGGCATCGACAGAGATCACAGGGATTTTGGAATACGACGCCTGATCAACGGCTTGCGCTAATCCCATATAGCTGCTGGCGGCAAGGATGATGGCATCCGCTTTGCTCGCAACCGATTCTTCCACCATCCGGATCTGCCCGTCGATATCCGTTTCGGCGTCCGGCGCTTTGAAGGTCAAGTCGACGTTGAACTCCCGCGCAGCCGCTTCAGCCCCAAGCTTGACGGTGTTCCAATAGTCGCCCCGGTTCATTTTGACGATCATATGAATGCTGCGGGACTGCCCTGTATCAATGAAATCCCCCTGGCGGGAACAAGAGGCTAGCAGACCGGCCGCCGCCATCGCCAAAACCAGGGCAGCCGCATAACGAAAATACCGGTTCAAGACGTTCCGCCTCCCTTCTGCCCCTCAGCAGGTTTCGCCGGTCCTGACGGTCCTGCCCGTTCCGCCAAATTCGCCATTTCCGCAGGCTCCGCCATTTCCGCCGGGAAGGTGATCGTCACCGTGGTTCCTTCCTCCAGCTCGCTTTCAAAAGCCAGTCCGTACTCTCGGCCATAATACAGGCCGATCCGCTCATGCACGTTTTTGACGCCGACACCGGAGCCTTTGTCGCTCCTTATACTGCCGCTCAGAATGCCGTTCATCACTTCAGGGCTCATCCCGAGACCGTTGTCGCTAACCCGGATGACCACGTTGCCCCCCTCCAGTTTGGCATCAATAGAGATGAAGCCTTCATCCGGCATCATTTCAATCCCATGGTACAGCGCGTTCTCCACAATCGGCTGCAAAATCAGCTTCAGCGTCCGAAGGCCAAGCACCTGCTCCTCCGCGGTGATTTCATACGTAAATTTGCCGCGGAAACGGATGCTTTGAATAACCAGGTAATGCCGAATGTGATCCAGCTCCTCCTCCATCCGGATGAAGGCTTTGCCTTTGCTGAGGCTGATCCGGAAAAACTTCGATAACGATTGAATCATCCGCACCACCTCGTCCGTTTTGCCCCGTTCGGCAAGCCGGATGACCGAATTCAGCGTGTTATACAGAAAATGCGGGTTAATCTGGGCCTGCAGCACTTCAAGCTCGCCTTTCCGCTTGGCTTCCTGTTCAAAAATAATCTGGTCCATCAGCTGGCGGATGCGCTGCAGCATCTGATTAAACCGTTTGGAGAGCTGCTCCACCTCATAGGCTCCGCTGACGTTGATCGGTGTATACAAATCGCCTTCGCCCACCTGCTTGACGGTGCGTTCCAGTCTGCGGATCGGCCGGGCGATGCGGGCGGACAGCAGGATCGACACAACAATTACGCACAGGATGACAACCGCCAAAAACACGCTCAAAAAACGGTTTAGATCTCTTTTGGTCGTCACGATCTCGTCATAGTAGGCGACGCCGACAATTTTCCAGCCCGTTTGGGGCAGCGTCCGGACTGTAATAAACCGCTTTTCACCCGTGGATTCGTCCAGATAGCTGCGGAACGAATATTCCAGCACCGGCTCAACGTTTTCGTATTTTAGTCCCGCATAAATCAGCTGCTGCTGGGGGTGGTACACAATGTTCCCAAGGTTGTCCAAAATGTAGGCATACCCCCGTTTGCCAAGCTGGACCTGCTTGCTGAGCTCGTCGATGGTACGAAAGTTGAAGTCGATCAGCAAAATGCCGGTTTTGGATACGCCGCCTTCCCGGTAGGTAATCCGCTTGCTCATAGAAACCACCCAGTTGTACTTGTACTCGAACAAATTTTGGATATGCGGCGGAGAAAAGAAAATATCCTGGGTTTTGGAAGGCTCGGTAAACCAGCTTTGTTCTGTAAGTTTGGTATTCCGCCGCATAGCTGACTGAGGCTGATTCAGCACCAGCTCGCCCTGCGGAGTAAACACGGCCACCGAAAACAGGTCTTCCCGCGTCTGCATCATCGTGGACAGCCGTTCCTGCAGCACCGGCGAATCAATGGAACCAACGTTCGCAATCTGCCGCTCGGCCATCTCGTAAATATTGCGCATCCCCTCCACATACAGGTCCAGATTGTACGTCACCTGCTCCACAATTTGCTGCATATTCAGATTGGCATTGTCTTCGGCCGTGCTCGCAAATTTATCATACAGCAGCAGGCTGACGATTATAGCGACAAGCACGGCTACTCCGGTAAAAGTCAGCGTAATGATGAACTGAATGCTGCGCAGCTTCGAAGACAGCTTGGCCGTTCCGTTCATCCGCCGCTGGGTCCGGACCTGGATTTTCTTCTGTTTCGGCAAGCTTACCCTCCTCTAGCGCTGTTCTTATATTCCTTTGGTGACTGGCCGTATTTCTTGCGGAAACAGAAGCTGAAATAGTTCGGATCGGCGAATCCGATGCGCTCGGCAATTTCAAATGCCTTCAGCTCGGTCGAACGCAGCAGGTCTTTGGCCGCCTCCAGCCGGATTTGCATCAGATAGTTGACGAAGGTCATTTTCATTTCTTTTTTAAAAATGCTGCTGAAATAGCCGGTGCTGATGTGCAAATGCTTGCACACTTTGCCGATCGAAATATCGGGTTCACCGTAATGCTCACGGATATAGGCTTTCGCCTGCTCCACCAGCTGGTTGTAGCCCGACTGGCGTTCACTTGCAATGGATTCCATCAGCCGGGTGCAGACGCCGACGATCCACTGCTTAGCTTCGCCCAAATTGTTAAACCGGTTGATCTCAGCCAGCAGGCCGAGGCCTCCACCGGCCAATTCCTCCAGTTCTGCGCCCGCTTCCTTGGCGACACGGAGAATCGACGTAACAATCTCAAGCAGGAAGATCTGATAATCGCTTGCGGACACCTGGCCAAGATCCAGTCCGGCGAACAGCTCGTCCAGCTCGCGGGTTAATTCCTGCACCGTGCCCAGCTTGAGCGTACGGATCAAAGACTGCTGCGCCAGCTCATCAAACGGAAGCGCCGCGGCGGATCGCGTCTCCACATCTTCAATCCAGATCACCCGGTTATTGCCCAAAATCACGCGGTAATCCAGCGCAGACGAAGCGTCCGCAAACGAGTTGTACAGCATGGCGGGCGATTCGCATACCGTGCCGGAACCAGCGGTAACCGTCAGCTTCAAATACCGCTGCACATGCTGCAAAATCTCCTCCAGTACGGCAGTTGTCCGCTGAACCAACCCTTCCCGGTCCTCATCCTGCGCCGAGGTGAGCAGCACCAGATCGTCCCGGTGGACAAACACGCGGCCGAATCCGTGCCTTCCGCAGATTTCCTCCGCAATGTTCAGGCAGGCGAACAGCTGAAGGCGGATGTCGCCCGTATCCCGGAGGGACTGGACCGTTCCCGGCTTGCCGCCGGCCTCCCCGCCGCGGATGTAATCCACACTGAGCACGGACGCTTGAAATAACCGGCCGGACAGGTCGATGCCGTATTCCCTGCTTTTGTCCGCAATTTCGGCCTGGCGCAAACGGCGCGAGATAAGCGAAGACAAAAACTGCTCCCTAAGCACAGGCAGGCTTTTCCGGTAATGCTCACTCAGCACGTGAATATTCTCTTTTGCGGCAATTTCCGTTTCAATCTGGCTCTTCACCTTCAGGATAACGTCAATCAGCTCCTGGGTGGAGAACGGTTTCAAAATATATTCGTCGATCTGCAGTTTGATCGCTTTCTGCGCGTATTCAAATTCGTCGTATCCGGTCAAAATAATGATTTTGGTGTCCGGATGCTTGCTCCGGATCCACTCCGCCAGCTGCAGCCCGTTCATAAACGGCATTTGAATATCGGTCACGACGACGTCTGGCAGCAGACGGTCGATCATCTCGGCGGCTTCCCGGCCGTTCTCCGCATGCTCCGGAACTTCAAAGCCATAAGCAGCCCAGTCGATCTGCTGCACGATTCCTTCTCTGACTTCCTCTTCATCCTCCGCCAGAATCAGCTTGTACATCGCTCATCCCTCTTTATCTGAATTCCCCCCGCAGCTTGCGGGAGCGCTGACGTAACGTCATGTTCCCATTGTAATCATGGGCGCGCAAAAAGCAATGGGAGAAGACCGTTCTGCCAAAGATTGTATGGTTCAAGGCAATCGGACCCAGGGTAATAAAAAAGGGCGAAAAAAAACCACCCCGCCGCAAGCGGGATGGATCCGTAGTATGATGGATGAGTTCGATTGGATAAATGGACTATACCAGCGATTTGACGAAACGGTAGCCCGATTTCTCAAAACCGATCCGGCGGTAGAACGCATGGGCCGGAGCACGCTCCACCCGGTTGCCGCTTTTCAGGAAGATCTGGCTGCAGCCTTGAACACGGGCCCACTCTTCGGCGGACAACACCAGCCGTCTGCCGAGTCCCTGGCCTCTAAGACGTTCGTCCACGATCAATGCGGTAATCTCCGCGATACATTCGTCCTGCTTGCAGTAAGAAGTGACCTGGCGAAAATCCACCATACCGACGACCTGATTGTTTATTTCGGCGACGAATACGCTGTGCAGCGGGTCCTGCTCCATGGCTTCCATCCGCTCTTTCATGACGCTGAGCGTTGTCGGGTAGCCAACCTCCCGCAGCATTGCCGTAATCCGATCCAGATCCTCCATGCTGAACTTTCGAATTTGCAGTACCGGTGACGCCACACTACTGTTCATCCTCGAATACCTCCACTTTTAGCAGAGACGCCGCCTGTCGGGCTGCCGTCCGTGCCGTTTCCACATGATCCGCCGTGCTTAATGCTACCGCCATCCGTCGGCCTGGACGAATCTCCGGTTTGCCGAACACCCTCACCTGGGTGCGGGGCAGCCGCAGCGCCTCGCCAAGACCTTGAATCCGAAACTTGCTTCCCTGCTCCTGTGCTTTAAGTGTCGCCGATGCGCCTGGCGCAACCAACTCCACCTGCCCGATTGGCAATCCCAGAATAGCTCTGACATGAAGCGCAAACTCCGATAAATCCTGTGTCACCATCGTAACCATTCCCGTATCGTGCGGACGGGGGGATACTTCACTAAACAGTACGCCCTGCTCCGTCAAAAACAGTTCGACCCCAAACAGACCCAGCCCGCCCAGTTCGTCCGTAACAGCCTTGGCGATCTTGTGGGCTTCTTCCAATTGGGCCGCACTCATCGGATGCGGCTGCCACGATTCCACATAGTCGCCGTCCTTCTGGATGTGGCCAATCGGCGGGCAAAAAATCGTGCCTTCCTTCGTCCGGACCGTAAGCAGGGTAATCTCGCTGTCAAAACGGACAAAAGCTTCCACGATCACCCGCGTGCCTTTGGCCCGGGCGCCCTCATGCGCCGCCCGCCAGCAGGACTCGGCGTCTTCCGGCTGCCTGCATATGCTTTGCCCTTTGCCTGATGAACTCATAATCGGCTTCACCACGCATGGCGTTCCCAGCTCGGCAACCGCCGCCTTCAGCTCGTCCAGACTGTCTGCGAACCGGTAATCGGCCGTAGGCACGTTCAGCTGCTCCGCCGCCAGGCGGCGAATGCCTTCACGGTCCATAGTCAGCTTGGCTGCTCTAGCGGTGGGAACGACCTGAAAGCCTTCCTCCTCCAGCTCCAGCAGCGCGTCTGTCGCAATGGCTTCGATCTCGGGAACGATACAATCGGGTTTCTCCTGACGAATAATTTCTTTCAGCGCCGCCGCATCCAGCATATTCGTTACATGGCTGCGGTGAGCAACGCCCATCGCCGGCGCTCCAGGATAAGCGTCGATAACGACCGTCTCCACGCCGAGACGCTGCGCCTCAATGATTACTTCTTTGCCCAATTCGCCGCCGCCCAAGAGCAGCAGCTTGAAGCTGTGAGCCGACAAAGGCGCTCCCCACATGTCAAGTTTCAACCCTCTTCGCGAAATTTCGCCCCGGCTCTGAAACCGGTTGACGATCCCCATGAAATTTCATGTATTCTACCATCTTATTTTCATTCATCACGCACAAGATTGCAAGCATTCCTCGACAATTTCCAACAACCTTCACAGTTGAATGCGGTTTACATCCGCTGGTCCGGCTTCCGCAGGCCGAATCTGGTCTTCCAAATTCCGCAGGGTATCCGCGATTTCAAGCCAGTAAGCGGGGGCAACACCTCCTTTACGCGAGGCGTTCAGCGCTTCATCCCGTTCGTTTAGTTCCTCGGCAAGCCGCTCTGCCGAATGACGGAGCGAAGCGGTAACGCAGGATTCATAGTGTGCAATCAGCGCTTCACCGGCTTCAGCCGCGGCCGCGGCGAAATGGGTCTTGTAGACGGGCTCTAGCTCCGCCCGGAGCGCGGTTCGTCCCTGCCCTTCAAAGAAATGGCGCGGGGATTTGAACGCTCCCCAATAAACGCCGAGGTCCGGCGTTTCCAGCCGGATGAGCAGATCTTCGGGTGCGGTCCAGTCCTCGTCCGCGAGTGGAATCCCTTCCGGGTGCGGCTCGGACCCAATGTCCGCCGCCGCTAGTTCTGCGGCTTTTTGCGTAAAGCGCCTGCCCGCGGCTTCCAGCCGGAGTGTAGTCGCCCACAGCTCCTGTTCCAGCTCCCGCCGGGCCGTCGACCACAAATCCCGGCCGCAGGCGGCGAACCGTTCCTTGAGTCCGGAGGCTTCCGCCCGCAGCACTGAAGGGTGGAACGCCTCCTGGTAAAACCGCCCAAAGGCGAACTCCAGACGCTGTCTGACATGGTACAGCAGCTCTTCGCCTTCCCGGCGCAGCTCCCGCTTAGCTCCGCTGTCTTCCGCAAGCGCAGCTAACCGCTGCTCCGCTCTCGCCCGGTCTTCGGTCCACTGCCGGAGCCGGTTGTCCTGCTCGGTTTGCGCTTCAGCGGACAAACGGGCCCATTCCGTCACCCGGCTGCGGATCCCGGCCAAAGCGCTTGCGGCCGCATGCAGCGACAGGTCCGGGAGTTCTTCCCCGGCGAACCGGCCGAGCGCCGCTTCAAATGCGCCGAACCGCGACGCGTGATAACGCTGTTCGTCTCCGGCTTTGCCCTCAAGCGCTCCCAGGCTCGACAGCGGGAACAAACGCGGCGCGTGCAGGCCGCTTGCCCGCAGCGACTGGCGGACATAATCCACCACGCCGTCCAGCTCCTCTTCGTCCGACGCCAGATCGGATGCGTTGATGACAAAAAACATTTTGTCCATTGCAAAGCTGTCCTTGATCCGTCCCAGCTGGTCCAGCAGCTGACGGTCCGCCTTCGAAAAGGCATGGTTGTAATAGGTGACGAATACGATCGCATCGGCGTCCTTCATGTAGGAGAACGTAACGCCGGTATGCCGCGCATGCAGCGAATCCGCCCCCGGCGTATCGACCAGAACAACGCCGCTGTCTGTTAGCGGACAGGAGAAATACAGGTTGATCCCCCGGACATAACAGGACAGCGATTCCCGGGCGGCCAGCTCGCCGAACCGTTCCATATCCACCGTCAACGTCCGTCCCAGGATCGGCTCCGCTTCCTCCCAGCCGGCAGCAGCCGCCCGTAAAAAGCCGGCATGCGCCTGGACTGACGGGTGAAGCTGCGCGGTCTTCAGCGAACCGGCGGCCATCCTCCAGCTGGACCGCTCCGGCTCGCCAAGCTGGAGCGCGCCAAAAGCATGGCGGATGTCGTCCCAGATTTCTTCCGCCGATTTCATGGCGACCGCCGCCGTCCGGTTCTGCGCTCCGTCTGCGGGAGCCAGAATCCGGCACACCGCGGCGGTGGCGGGATGCGGCGACACCGGCAGCGCGGCTTCGCCCAGCAGTGCGTTGGCGAAGGAGGATTTGCCGGCGCTGAAGCCGCCGAACAGCGCCACCGTGAAGCGGCCGCCGGCGAGGCCGTCCGCCCGGCTGCGCAGCGCGTGCGCGGCGGAGGCGAGCCCCGGCGCCGGCTCAAGCGCCGCCGCGGCTTCGCGCAGGCGGCCGGCTGCGGCGCTGAGGCGGCGGCGTCCGCCGGCCGCGGGGAAGGCCGCGGCGGCAGGAGCGCCGGGCACTTGGTGCGCGGCTGTGCCCGCGGCGGCAGGCTGCGACGCAGCCCGCTCCACCGGGCCTGCTCCCTGCACCCTAGCACCCGCGGCCGCAGTCTCCTGCGCCGGAGCCGCCTTTAGCGGCGCTTCGCTGCCGGCTTCCTCCCCGGCCAGCGGCAGCGGCGGCAGCAGCCGGCCCACATCGGCCTCCTGCGCCTCCGCTGCGGAAGCCGGCAGCAGCGCCGCCAGCTCAGCCGCCCGCGCCGCCTCGGCCGCCTTCAGCGCCGACAAGCGCTCGCGGGCCTCGGCCGCTTCCGCAAGCCCGCCCAGCCGGCCGTCAAGCTCCGCCCGTTTGGCCTCCAGCTTCGGCGGAAGCTGGGCCAGCAGCGAATCGCCTACGGCCAGCAGTGCCCGCCGGAAGCCGTTTTTGATCTCCGCCGCGAGACCCCGGCAGTAGTTCAGCAGCGGCTCCCCGCTGTCTCCCGTGTCCGGCTTGACCGATGCGGCCAGCCCTTCGGCGGTCACCTGCGGGAGCGCCGGTTTCAGCAGCGCTTCCGCCTCATCCGCCGGCAGCTCCAGCTCCTCCGCCCAGCCGCGCAGCAGCTGAACGGCATGCCATTCCAGCCGGGCTTCCGTCTCTCTGGCAAGCAGCCGCTGGAACGTCTCCAGCCGGGCGGCGCGTTCCTTCTCCCGCTTCGATGCCGTGCTGAACAGTCCGGTGCGGAAGCCAGGCGCGGTGCTGGCGATATAGCTCCCGGCCGCCTCGCGGACATCGGCGGGCATCAGGTTCACATTCTCCAGCAGCGCGTCCGCTTCACTCCGCAGGCGGTTGAGCGCGGTTTCGGGCAGCTGCCCGAGACTCGCGCGCTCCTGCGTCAGCCGGTCAAGCTCCGCCGCAGCTTCAGGCCCTGCCTCTGCCAGCACCTGCTCCAGCTTCTCCCGTTCCTCCGCTTGTTCTTCCCGGTAGGCGCCGAGGTGCGCCTCCGCGGTCTGCACCGCCGACCGGAGAATGCTGTAGCGCACCAGCTCCGCACGGCGGGCGATCAGCTGCTGCAGCAGTCCGGTAAGCCTCTGCCAGCCGTTTAGTGGGTGGTCCTGCACCTTAAGCGACGTAAACAAAAGCCCTTGATAACGTACTCCCCATTCCTGGAAAGCGCTTTCCATCTGGGTACGGTACACTTCTATAGACAGCTCGTTCTCCCGGTGCTTATCAATCTGATTAACGATCAGATACAGCGGTTTGCCCCAATCGCTCAGGCTTTTGGCGAACGCAAGGTTGTTTTCGGACTGTACATGGTTATAATCCATCACATAAAAAACAACATCCGCTAAATGCAGCGCCGAACGCGTTGCCGCCCTGTGACCGTCATCCGTCGAATCGACGCCTGGTGTGTCCATCAGCACGCCGTGTGAACCAAGCAGCGGAATATCCGCCCATACCTCAAGGGCAGCATAATCGCCTCCATTGCGGCCGAAGTCGTGCAGCTTCTCCAGTGTTGTTTCCCAAGGCTCCGCCTCACGCGATGCCGGATGCACCAGCACTCTAGGCTCACCGCTGCGGACCGAAACGACATTGGCGCTGGTCGGCACCGGACCGGAGGGCAGCACATTGGCACCGCACAAACGGTTGATCATACTTGACTTGCCTGCCGAAAAATGTCCGCAAAATGCGATGACAAGCTCATCTCTCGACGCTTTATCCGACAAATCCGCATAAATCTCCGCGGCGTCCGGATCTCCCCACTGTTCCATACGCTTTTTCAGCTGCTCCAGGCTGCCGGCTGCGGTGCCGCCGGGAACCGCAGCCGTGTCTATACCGGCATGTTCCGCTTGCATCGTCCGTCTCTCCTCACCGTCGGGCTTGTCTCTTTTTGCGATAATAATAATTCCATTTTATCACCGTATTGCCACAAATCAAACGCCAACCCGTCATCTTTCCACATATTTCATATACAAAAAGCCGGCCAGAGAAGAGTTCTTCCCTGACCGGCTATTCTGTGCATATTTACCTATAGTCCGCCGAATTAGGCGGTTGCTGCAAAGCTAGTTTACCGGTTTAGGTAGTTTCCAGCTCTGCTATCACCAGTTTAGTCAGCTTTCAGCTCTGCTATCACCGGTTTAGGTGATTTCCGCAGAGTCAATTCACTGAATTAAGCAGCTTCCGGCTTAACTAGTTACCAGTTTAGGCAGTTTCCAGCACCGGCAGCAAAATTTCAAAAACTTTGCCGTGCTGCAGAATCGTCAAGCCGCGGGACTTGTCCTTCATAACTACCACTTCAGGTTTCTGGGACATACGCTCCAGATAGTGTTCGGGAACATCGCCGGAATGGCTGATGGTTACACCCTCTACTTCCTGCTCTTCATTTTCTTCCAGCGAGCTGTCGACCACCCGCTCAAAAATGTCGGAAAACAGCTCAAAATTGTCCGTGTATACAGAAATGCATCTCATTCCAATCCCCATCCTCTTCTTCTACTCTAAAATGTTGGTTAGTTGTATAGCTTTTTTTGGCCCGGACGCCGCAGTTGCCTGCCTGCCGCCGCTTCACATCACAAAGCTGGCCAAAACGAAAGCTAAAAGGCGCTGCACCCGGCAGGCCGTTACCCTTCAGTTTGTTGACGCGAACGAGTACGCGTGCCAGGTTTAGTCTTTCTAATTTCGGCCTGTTTCATTCGTTTACGTCCTTCGCGGCATACATCCAGCAGCGGGCAAATCTGGCACTGCGGATTCTGGGCCTTACAATGATACCTTCCGAAAAAAATAAGCCGGTGATGCGTCAGCGTCCACTCTTCCCGGGGAACGGCTTTCATCAGCTTTTTTTCGACTTCCAGCACCGAATCCTTCCACCCGGCCAGTCCCAGCCGTTTGGAAACACGCTCCACATGCGTATCCACAGCGATGGCTGGTACACCAAAAGCGTTGGAGACGACGACATTTGCCGTCTTGCGTCCAACTCCAGGCAGCGTGACCAGTTCATCATGGGCTTCGGGCACCTCGCCGCCGTATTTGTCGATCAGCAGGTGGCATAAATTCTGAATATGCTTGGCCTTGTTACGGTAAAGCCCAATCCGCCGGATATCCTGTTCCAATTCTTCAAGCGGCACGGACACGTAATCAAGCGGCCTCCGGTATTTCTGGAACAAATCCGCCGTAACCTTGTTTACTGTCGCATCCGTACACTGCGCTGATAGCAAAACGGCAATCGTCAGCTCAAACGCGTTACTGTGGTTCAGTTCGCAGCGCGCATCCGGAAACATGCCGCCAATGGTATCCAGAATATGCCGGACCTCAGCAGCTTTCATCTCGTCACCTCCGGCTGCTTGTCTTGTTTCGTCAGGCAGCAATCGCGCAGACCGTCAAAAAAAAGTCTTGACGCGGGAAAGACCCTGCGCCAAGACGGTGTTTCTCATCGCAATCTTCCGGACAATTTATTGTTTCACAATTTCAACGACCGAATTGTTGCTGAAATACACTACAATATTATCATTTTCTTTCAAAGATTGCACGGGTAATGTGGTGTCGCCTTGGTGAATATATACGTTTGGCGCCAGCGGGAACCGGTAACGGGTATCACTAGTGTTAGCCCGCTTCACGCTGATCTCGTTTGTTGCGCTCTCATACCGCGAAAAAGTCCGCGTCTCCGAGTTCAGCACATTCACCAGCACGGAGCCGTCGCCGCCGCTGCGGGCTTCCACACGGTCGCCGGCCGCCAGCGTCCCGATGTCCGCGCTGACTGCTCCGGCACGGGTGATTTTGGCCCCGCCGCTAAAGGAATACGTATCTGTCTGGCCGTTATAGCCTTTGACGGTCAGTTTGCCGCCTGCTTTGTCGATTGCCGTCACTTGGCCAAGCGTGATTTTAACGCCCTGCACAGCCAGCGCCGTGCTGCCCATTGTTGTTACGTTTACCGGCATGCCAACCACAAAATCAGTAATTTTGATTGCATTGCCGTCAGCGTCTTTGACTGGAATGCCCAGGGTATAAAGATCGGCCACACCGCTGCCGGACATCACGCGCAGCCGGTTATTCTCCGCGTCGATCGCCGCAATCGGAACCTGAACCGTCGTTTTTACCTTCAGGGCGGAGACAACCTCCTGATTCGGCATCAATATAACGGTCACTTCGCTGCCTACAGGCACATCAGTAATGGCTGCACCTGTTCGTCCAAAGATCTCTACGCCCGAAGGATAAGGGAACGTCATGCTGCGTCCGTCCGTCGCTTTAAGTGTAAAGGATCTGCCTGTGGTGCTGATGTTCGTAACAGTTCCTTCGTATTTGCTCACAATTTCTACTAAAATCGCCCGGTCGCCAATAGCATTGACGTTCACCTTCCGGTTCGGAAGCAGGTTGCCGAAGCTCTTGAGCTCCGTTTGCGGTCCAGTATGAATCAGCTTTGTTTTGTCGTCAAGCTGGAGCAAATGCGCCTTATTGTCTTTGTCCCGGATGGTCAGCAGATTGGTTTTTGAATCGAACCCCGTTGCTGTCGCCTCAATGAACTGATCCATTTTCCGGCTCAGTACTTCAATTTTGCTTATCTGATCCTGGGCGTTCAGCGTCACCTGCACATTGTCGCCAAAAGCGGTATCCGCAATCAAGTCATCCGCCACGGCGCGCGTGTTCCCTCCGACAACAAACGCCGGATGATCAGCCAGCAGCTTCACTTGGCGGGTACCGTCGGAAAGCTTGTAGATGACCGATGAATCGGTCAGCTCCAGCAGTGAGCCTTGAACCGTGCGTTCTACCCCTTGGGTAACTTCAGCCACGGAAACGATGTTGTCCTTAATCGTATACTTCACGGTAATGCCCGCTTTCAGTTCGGCTGAGGTCACAATCTGACTGCCTGAACGGAATACGGTCGCATCGTCGAATTTAAAGCTTTCCTCGCTGCCTGCAGCAGTCTTGAAGGTGATCCGCTTGCCGGCTGTGTCCACCGATTGGATGGTCCCGGTTTCGGTTTTATTGACAATGCCCGACCGGACCTGCAGCTTCACGACCCGGTGCGCGCCCGTGAAGGTCTCCCGGGTAACCGTCACCTGACTGTCCTGCGCAATGGATGCCGGATTGATATTCGCCCCGTTTGCATCCAGGAACACAGCGTTAGGATTGTAAGCATAGTCTTTGAATGCGGTTGGGGTCTTCAGCCAAAGGATGTTGTCAGGCGCCAGCATGGCAAAGGTCCCTTCCAGCGTATCCACCTGCTGGTTCGGGTCGGTGACTTCCACGTAGGAAGCCACGCCGTCTTTGCCGGCAATCTTCAGCTTGGTATAAGGCTGGATATCCGTAAAAGCGATCCGCTTCTCGGAGGTGCTGGTAAAGTAAGCGGTTGTGCTGCCCAGCACATAATTCTGCGGGCCGTTGTCCGTAAACAGTGTCAGCTTTCCGTAAGTCAGCTCGCTGACCGTTCCGGTTACCGTATTGTCATATTCATTGGAGGTATGGCTTTGCGCACGGCTTAAAAATGTCGCCAGCTGCGCCCGCGTCACCGCTCCTTTTGGATCAAAACGGTTGCCGTCCACCCCGGTTGCCAGGCCCAATTTGACCGCAGCGTTTATGTATCCCCGTTTGGCTGCGTCCACTTTGGCATCATCCGCAAAGCCGGTCGGCTCCGCGCCCACAGCCTGGGCATCCTGTGTTTTGCCCAGCGCCCGGATCAGCAGTTCCGCCACCCATTCCCGGCTGGCCGCGCGTTTGCCCCAGTGCTGCTTGTCCTTCACCGATGCGGATTCGGCGGTACGGTCCATCAGCCCTTGTTTGAATGCCAAAACGACGTACGGCTTAAAGTAGTTATCGACTTCGATCCCGTCAGGCAGAACCACAGCAGCCTCGCTGTCAGCCTGCTTGTCGGTCTTCATAAAACGCAGCGCCATCAGCACCGCTTCCTGCTGAGTCACCGAATCATTGGGCCGGAATTGGCCGTTGTTGCCGATGACGATGCCCTGTGCAGCTAGCTTGTAGATATGCTTCTCCGCCCACAGTCCCACTTTGACGTCGCTGAAAGCTCCTCCCGAAGCGGATTGCGCTGCTGCGGCCGGTGCCGCGGACGCGCCAATCGCCGTTCCTGCCCCGCCGAAAACCATAAAGCCCGCCATGGCGGCGGAGACGGCTTTGGTTGTGTACATTGTCCGTGAGGATCTTTTTTTATGTCGGTTCAATCGGTATTCCCCTCTCTTGGTTAACGGCCGGAAAAGCAGCCCCTCCCTCTTGCGGAAGAGACCGCTTCGGCTTCCATTTTAGCGTATTCTACTGGTTGTCGCGGGTAAAAGGGTACATCAGCTCCACATGCCCCATCAGCGTCTCGGCCTGCGCTCCATCCACCAGCAGCTCAACGCCTTGGACCTCGGCAAATTGGAACATCGTCTGCGTCAGCGCGCTTATAGCAAATGATTCCCCGCCGGCTCCAAGCTGCGCTTCTTGAGGCTTGTGCACATCAAGAATCACATTACCGTCTTTAAAGTCGACGGACAAAAGCTCAATCTTATCCCAAAGCGACAGCAGCTCATCTCCTTTGCCCGCCTGCAGCGCTTTAAAGGCTGCCTTGTATTTCTCAATATCGTTTGAAAATTCGATTTCAGCCTTACCGGGCTTCAGTTCCATAATTTGCGAATCCGTAAAATAGACATTGATTTCCTGGCTCTT
This sequence comes from Paenibacillus nanchangensis, assembly GCF_046543445.1. NCBI lineage: Bacteria > Bacillati > Bacillota > Bacilli > Caryophanales > Paenibacillaceae > Paenibacillus > Paenibacillus nanchangensis. The sequence goes on along the minus strand of NZ_JBHOFD010000028.1, from coordinate 49,882 downwards.
CTTTGCGGTCTCCTGCTGGCCGGCAGGCGTGTGTTCAGGCGACGCGCTCGGCTGCACGGTTGCGGCGGGGCTGGAAACAGGCTCCGGACTTGGGGCCTCCGTCTCGACCGGGGCAGCGGTAGGAGATGCCGATGCTGCGGGTGCCGCGGTGCTGGAGCCTTCCGCTCCCGAGGAAAGGGATGAATTCCCCCCGTTGTCCGGACCTGCCGCCGGTTTGTCTCCACACCCGGCGAGCACGAGCAGGAGCAGGGATGCCGCCGCCGCGGCGCTTAGTTTTTTGTTCATCATGGCACTGCCTCCTTTAATACGAATACGGACAGACCGGTGCCGCAAAGCCGTGGTTTCCTTTTGCGTACGGCTTTGCGGCGCATGTCTGCCGCTAATCTAGTTTACTTGATACCTAGGTATTCTTTTATCCCGTCCACGATCGCCTGAGCGAACCGGTCCTGCAGTTCCTCGGTAAACAACAGGGCTTCATCGCCTTTGTTGCTTAAATAACCCGCCTCAAGCAGAATTGCCGGCATTTTCGTTTCGCGGATGACGTGGAAATTGCCGTATCGAACGCCGCGGTCGCTTAGCCCTGTGGCTTTGACCAGATGCTTATGCATCACGTTCGCAAACGATTTACTGGCATCCCGCTGATAATACGTCTCCGTGCCGGTTGCTTTGGCGGATCCCGAATTGGCGTGCACGGAAATAAACAGGTCGGCTTTCAGATTGTTGGCGATTGCCGCCCGCTCCTTCAACTCCAGGAAGGTGTCGTCGCTGCGCGTCAGCACCACCTGAAGATCGGGTTCCTTTTTCAGCAGCTCGGCCGTTTTCAGCACAATGGAGAGATTAAACTTCTTCTCGTATTTGCCGGTTACGCCGACTGCTCCCGAATCTTTGGCTCCATGGCCCGCATCCAGCACGATCAGCTTTTTGCCTGTGCCTTCCGGAAGGACCGGAGCGCCTGTCGGTGCCGGCGTGGGAACCGGAGTGGGCGCTGGAGTAGCGGAAGGCAGCGGAGCCTCTACATTTAGATCGACGATGATCAGCTTGCTGCCGCTGTCGCCTGTCACGGCTACCTGGTACCCCTTTTCATGGTTCAGGTCAATTACAAACCGGACCGTGTAAGGGGAAGTATTAAACAGCGAATACCGCACATTGGAAACATCGGGATAACCTGTTACTTCCAGATTCCCGGCAAGCTCAGGACTGAGCGTATGACCGTTACCAAAAGAATCGGAGAACGTCGCATTCGGAAGATCAATCACGATTCGTTCGGGATTGTGCAGGACCGTCGTTTGCGGCTCTGCAGCTCCCTCCATCGCGATCATCAGCCGGTTCTCGCTGAAGCTGATTCCGTTCACCTTGGTCAGCTCACTGGATGGGACGTTCGGCTGCACGGCGGTCCCTCCGCCTCCGCCTGAAGACCCGCTGTTTCCGGGCTGCGGCGAAGCGTTTCCGGGGGCGGCCGCCTGGGTAATTAAACTTACGGTTTTGGAAGCGTTATCCCACCCGACCGTAAGACCCAGCTGTTCGCCGATAAACCGGATTGGCACAAGCGAGCTGTTCTGTCTCAGAATCGGCGCGGTCTGAAGCGTTATCTTCACGCCGTCCGCCGAAGCGGTCTTCTGCCCTACCGTCAGCTTCAGGGTTTTGCCCTGTCCCTGGACGGTGATCGACTTGCTTTGTTGCTGCCAATCGACGGCATAACCCATGTTCTGCGAGATCAGACGCAGCGGCACCATCACATTTCCGTTCACATTCTCGACGGGAACGTCAAGCCCCGACGAAATGTTTTTCCCGTCCAACAGGATGCTTCCGCCTGCGGAAGCAGCTTGTCCTTCAGACGGCCATGTCCATACGAAGACCAACAACATCAGCAGCAAAAAACCGAATTTCTTCATCCTTCACCTCTAGAAATCTTGGATTTACGCCGATTGAACGGCTTGTCTTGATGACCGGCTTACGGGCGTCCAGATCCACACTTTTAGACGCCCTTGTGCCCCAAAAGTTGCGTAAGAATTCCAGAGGTTAACTGAATACATACTAAAGACCCAGGTATTCTTTAATGCCTGCCACGATCTCACGGGCCACATCATTTTGCAGCTGCTCCGAATAGAGAATGGCTTCTTCCTTCTTGTTGCTCAGATATCCTACTTCAAGCAGTACGGCCGGCATACTCGTTTCACGGGTAACGTGCAGGCTTTTGGTACGCACCCCGTTGTCCTTCAGACCGGTGCCCGCCACGAGATGCTTGTGCATCACTTTGGCCAGCTCCAGACTTTCCTTGCGGGTATAATACGTTTCCGTACCGTTCGTTGACGCCGTCCAGGAGTTGGCATGAACCGAAACAAAAATATCGGCGCCCGCGTTCTCCGCGATGTCCACCCGGTCCTGCAGCCCCAGCGTCTTGTCGTCTACGCGCGTATATACCGCCTGAATGCCTGTCTCCGCGTCCAGCAGCTGCTTCACCTTGAGAATCACCGCCAGGTTGAAATCCTTCTCTTTCTTGCCTGTTACGCTGCTCGCTCCGGGCTGCTTGCCGCCATGGCCGGCATCAAGAACAACAACGAGCTTGCCGTCCGCCGCCGGATTCTGTGTTGGAGCCGGCGTTCCGCTTGCAGCGGGCGCGGTAGCGGTTGGGGTTCCGCCATTAGCCGGCGTGGGGACCGGGGACGGAACAGTTGTTTGATTCAGGTCAATTGTAATCAGACCCGACATCTCGTCGGTATAAACGGCATATCCGGTGTCCGCGTTCAGCTCAATGACATAGCGAACGGTGGAAGGTTCGGCCTTGAACAGCGCGTAGCGCACTTCCTTCACCTGCGGATAACCGGCCGTATCCAGCTTCGCCAGCGCGCCTACCGCACCAACGCCCTGGGCAGACGCTTCGGGAGCAAAATTCGTATTGGGCAGATCCACCACTATCATCTGCGTCGGCTTATCCATCTTCTGCACAACCGGCTGAACCGGGCCTGAAACGGCAATCAGCAGCTTGTTCTCACTGAATACGGCACCTTTGACCGACTGCAGCGTTCCGCTTGGCGTCTGCGTAGCCGGCTGTCCTGGAGTCTGCGAGGGCGCCGGTGTGGCGGACGGGGCAGGCGCTGGAGCGCTTGCATCAGGAGCAGGTGAGGGCTCAGACGCCGGGGCCGCCGACATGTCGCCGGAGAGGTATACGATTTTATCGGCATTGTTCCAGTCTACCTTTAGGCCAAATTGCTCGCTGATAAACCGGATCGGCACCATTACCGAGTCGCCTTTGCTCTGAATCGGCGCCGCGTTCAGCTTCAGCTGCACGCCGTCGGCATCCGCTTCTTTGCTTCCCACCGTCAGCTGTACCGTTTTAAAGTCCTGCTTCAGGGTGACTTTGCGGGACTTCGGTTCCCAATTGACCGTGTAGCCCAGGTTCTCGGATATGAGCCGAATCGGCACCATGACGCTTCCGTTCACATTCTGGACCGATGTGTTTTTTGGCAGCGTCAGCTCCTTCGCGTCCAAAAAAATCTTGCCGCCCGTCCCCGCTGCTTCCCCTCGCCCGGGAAAGCATAGCAGCAGCGGCAGCAGCAGTAAGACCAACATCCGCAAACCGGCATTTCTCATCCTTTTCTCTCCTTAAGTAGGTAATAAAATTGCTCCGATAAACTAATAGACTCCAAATATAGCCAAAAAGTTTCCGACAAATCCGGCAATAGTTCAATTATAGCAAAAAAACTTCTATTTCCGACAAAGGAAATAGAAGTTTTGTGTAATTTGTGCAAATCTTCCCGAGGCTGTCCTTTGGCAGCAGCCGGCAATCAGCCAAAGAGCTTCGCCGCGTGGCGCTCCTCATAAGCCGTAATGTCCTGTTCGTGCTGGAGTGTAAGACCGATGTCGTCCAATCCCTGCAGCAGGAACTGGCGGCGGTGTTCATCCAGATCAAACTCGATCCGCAGGCCGTCCGCATCTGTAATCGTTTTGGCTTCCAGATCGACGGTAAGCTCATACCCATCTTTCGCAGCCGTTCGGCGGAACAGGTCTTCTACCTGCTCTTCAGACAGCTTGATCGGCAGGATTCCGTTCTTAAAGCAGTTATTATAAAAAATATCGGCAAACGACGGCGCGATCACGCACTTGAAGCCGTAATCCATAATCGCCCAAGGCGCATGCTCGCGCGAGGAGCCGCAGCCAAAATTCGCCCGGGAAATAAGCACCGAAGCGCCGCGGTAACGCGGCTTGTTCATTTCAAAAGACGGGTTGTCGTTGCCCGCTTCGTCAAATCTCCACTCATAAAACAAAAACTGTCCAAAGCCGGTGCGTTCGATCCGTTTCAGAAATTGTTTCGGAATGATGGCGTCTGTATCGACATTAACCCGGTCCACAGGGGCCACGATGCCGGTTAATTGTTTAAATGCTTCCATATTGAGTTCCTCCCGCTTTTCCTTGATTAAGCTCTCCGCTATCTATAATGAGAAAGTCTGCTCCCGGAAGCGGCGCCCGCAAAATGCAGGCACCAAACTATCCGGTCAAGCTTCTGCCTTAAGAGCTGACGGCTTCTTTTTTGTAGTTCCAATCCCGTACATCCGTGAACCGGCCTTTGATCGCTGCCGCTGCCGCCATTGCCGGCGAAACGAGGTGCGTACGTCCTCCGCGGCCCTGTCTGCCTTCAAAGTTACGGTTCGAGGTGGATGCGCAGCGTTGACCAGGCTGGAGTACGTCCGGGTTCATCGCGAGACACATGCTGCAGCCCGCATCACGCCATTCGAAGCCTGCTTCGGTAAAGATCCGGTCCAGGCCTTCTTTTTCCGCCTGCATTTTTACACGGCCGGAGCCCGGAACGACAATCGCGGTCACTTTGTCCGATACTTTGTGACCTTTTGCCACCTCGGCAGCGGCGCGCAGGTCCTCGATCCGTCCGTTGGTGCAGGAGCCGATGAACACGTAATCAATCGCGATTTCGGACATTGGCGTGCCCGGCGTCAGGTCCATGTATTCCAGCGCTTTTTCAGCAGCTTTGCGTTCATTTTCCGTCGTAAAATCGGCCGGATTCGGAACCGTGGCGGAGATATCCGTGCCCATGCCCGGGCTTGTGCCCCAGGTGACTTGAGGGATCAGCGTCTCGACGTCAAATTCAACGACGGTATCGAACACCGCGCCTTCGTCGGTAACAAGCTGCTTCCAGGATTCCACTGCCGCGTCAAACGCCGCGCCTTGCGGTACATACTGCCGTCCGCGCAAATATTCGAATGTCGTTTCATCCGGAGCGATCATCCCCGCTCTTGCCCCGCCTTCAATAGACATGTTGCAGACGGTCATCCGTTCTTCCATCGACAATTCGCGGATCGCTTCGCCCGTATATTCGATGACATAGCCGGTAGCAAAGTCCGTGCCGTATTTGGCGATAACGCCCAGGATCATGTCTTTGGCGGTAACGCCGGGATTGCGTTTGCCGACAAACCGCACTTCCATCGTCTTGGCTTTGGCCTGCTGGAGACATTGCGTAGCCAGAACGTGTTCAACCTCGCTTGTGCCGATACCAAACGCCAGGGCGCCAAACGCGCCATGCGTGGAGGTGTGGCTGTCGCCGCACACAATCGTTTTGCCCGGATGGGTCAAACCGATTTCAGGTCCCATAACGTGCACGACCCCTTGATCAATATCGTCCAGATCAAACAGTCTTACGCCAAAATCCCGGCAGTTCTGCGTCAGCGTGTCAATCTGCTGCTTGGAGATGGGGTCCTTAATGTTGTACCGGTCTTTGGTCGGAACGTTATGGTCCATGGTTGCAAAGGTCAGTTCAGGCCGGCGCACCTTGCGGCCGCTGAGACGAATCCCTTCAAACGCCTGAGGAGAAGTCACCTCGTGGACCAGATGAAGATCGATATATAAAATACTGGGTTTGCCCTCTTCCTGATGAATGACGTGATTCTCCCAAATTTTCTCGAACATGGTTTTTTTGCTCATTCTCTTCACCCCGTTGAAATGATTCGTTCTGATCGAGAGTCGCGCTCTCTTGGATTGATTTCACTATAGCATAGAGTCCGTTTATTACGCCAAGATATGATAACTATAGATTCAATAGCTTCATCCTATAGCCTGACCGTAAGTACATCCCGGTACTCTAACCTATAGATAACACCCTTTTCTATTCGCTTGATTTCTTGATTTGATGTTATGTAACTCAACTTTATTATGTAACTCAACTTTGCGGGTGAAAAATTCGCGGCTGGAAAAATGGCTTAGACCCTTCTGGACCTCTATCAAAATAGTAACACAGATGTTTAGGCAACTCGGTTTAAGTAATGGCGTTCATACTCCGAGGGGGTATAGTAATCATTGGAAGAATGAATACGCCGGGTGTTGTAGAAGAAGCCAATATACTCGAAAATACTGGGTATTTTGAAGCAGCTCTGCATTGTCCTCCCCTATGACTTTCTTCCGGACACAGGAGGCCCTAATTGCTAATTATTCCGTGTTTTGGCAAAGTTGCGGACTCAGATGCACCTATTTACGCGGAGAAGCCATAGTTTGCTGGTTTTCGTTACGAATAACGGATCTGGAGTCCGCAAGTCATACCAAAAGCCCAAGAATTTCAGAAATAACGTCCGCTGAGTCCGGAAAGACCTACGTATCGCATTCTGTGGTAATCCGCTGCGGGTGTGTCACGGGAGAATGTTCCAAAGTGTTATGTATAATGGCGATCGATCTGACAATAAACAGGTGACCTGGCCACACCCGTCCCGACTTGGCATTCTCTCCATTCCTTACGGATTAACAAATTACGCAATGTTATTGTACTGCAATCTGACTAGGGGGAAGACATGATTCAGTTCCCTCGCTAACGGATACATTAGTTCAACGACAACAGCGGCAGACTAAGACTTTGTTTATCTAGCCTTGGTCCGCAGCTGCTATTATTAACTCAACTTTCGCAGCCTGCGATCGGCAGCGCAGCCTGCGATCGGAGATACGGCTTGAGATAATTGGGCAAACCGGAGATCCAGTGCTGGAGTTGATTTTGAATTAGGGTGGAGCATTTCTTCCCAACCTGAGCCGCAATTTCGTTCAGCCGTTCTATGAGTTGCGTCAAGGCAACTGACAAGTCTAGGGTGCTAACTTCATCGCACAGTAAATAAAATAGCACGCCGAGCGTGCGTTCGCCGCAGCGAAGCGGTGTTTTTCTATTTTTTCAAGACGATTACTTTATTGCCGTTAAATCCGCGCCAGGACTGGAGCTTAGTAATTCTCGCTCTGCGAAAGTTGATTTATGTAAACAAAAAAAGGGCTTCCTGTCCAAATACGGCAGAAGCCCTTTTTCCCAGCTGGTTACCCGATGGAGATACCGGAGAACTCGATTGGACCTGTAATGCTAGCGAGGTTAAGCAGCGTGTTCAGACTGTTGTTGCTGACCGTAAGCGTATATGAATGATAGCCAGCCGGAACATTCCGGTCTTGAAACGAGATGCCGACCGGCTGAATCGCAAGTACCGTCAGGCCGCTTGCGCCGATATTAAAAATTTGCTGCCCGTTGCGCAGAATTCTGAAAATGACGTTCGGCACGCCGAGTGTAGTCTGGAAGCCCACCGTGCCTTCCAGCTGAACAACGCCGTTTGCGGCAACGCTCAGGCCGAACTCGGCCAGCGTCAAAGTATTGGGAGCACTGACGATCGGAAGGGAAAGGGTCTGGCTGCCCGACGAAGTAAGACTCCGCCCAGTATCCACAATTTGTGCCATGTTGTGTCCTCCTTTCTGCGGTTCTTCCCTATCGTATTCCCGTATGGGAAAAACGGCTTGGACCTTTGACATGCGGCATTTATCATGCGGTCCGAGCGAAAGAAGCACATTCAGAGCAGCCGGAAGTCACTGCATAGCACCCGGTAGTCCCTACATAGCAGCCGGTTGTCCCAAATTGGCCGCAGCGGCAGCTCCGCTCTACCTGCCCTTCTTAGTTTCAGTCTTTGCAGCTAATCTCTGCGGAAAGCGAGGCCGTTGCTCCTTTCTATAGATTAGCGTTAGGTAATAGGTTATTATTATAAGCAGACTAGATACGAGGAGTACAACCTATGGAATTGCGCCAACTGCAATACGTGCTGCAGATCGCAGCCGAACGCAACTTCTCCCGCGCGGCGGAAAAGCTGCATATCGCCCAGCCTTCACTCAGCCAGCAGTTATCCAAGCTGGAAAAAGAACTCGGCGTGCTGCTGTTCCAGCGCAATACAAGCGCCGTCGAACTGACGCATGCCGGCGCCCGGTTCGTCGAGCAGGCCGAAGGAATTCTGAGGTCCGTCGAGCTGCTGCGCCAGGAAATGGCCGACATTTCGCAGCTGCGGACCGGCAAGGTCGTCGTTGGCAGCATGCCGATTACGGGAGCGCATCTACTTCCCCGGGTGCTGCCTGTTTTTAAAGAACAGTATCCAAGCATCGAAATCTCCCTGCTGGAGGATTCTTCGATGAACCTGGAGAAGCTGACTGCCGGCGGGCAGACCGATTTAAGCCTGCTTTCGCTGCCGCTGGAAGGAAACGCGCTGGATTATGTTATCTTGGGCGAGGAGCCCATCGATCTGGCAGTGCCCCCGGATCACCGGCTGGCTGAACGGGCCGAATCAGGTATCCGCACCCGGCTGGAAGAGCTGAAAAACGATCCGTTTATCGTGCTGAAAAAAGGCCAAGGCTTCCGTAAAATGACAATCGAGCTCTGCGGGCGCGCCGGCTTTGAACCAAATACGGTGTTCGAAAGCAGCAATATGGAAACCGTGCAGTCGCTTGTATCGACAGGCATGGGGGTAACGCTTGTTCCCCGCTTTATCGCGCGTGCGCCAAGAAGCGAATTCGTTCCGGTTTATCTGCCTCTGGCCGATCCCGCGCCAAGCCGGACCCTAGTGATCGCTTACCGCAGAGGACGCCAGCTGTCCAAAGCGGCGGAAGCCTTTATCGAAACCTTTAAGTCAACGGTTGCAAATCTGCATTAAAAAAGACAGCCGCGCTCCTCCCAAGGAACGCGGCTGTTTCTTTTCCAGACAGGTCAGGGACCGGCCTCTATTTACGCTGATTATGTTCTGTCGTCAACCGGTTCTGCTCATCGGCAAGCCGGCCGGTCTGGTCATTCACTGGACCGCCGGCGCCTTGCGGGCCGGACTTGCTTTCCAGAAACTCACGCATCGTTTCTTTTTGCTGCTCCGCCTGATCGATTTCAGCCAGATGATCGTCGTGCTTATTTGTAGGTTCCGTCATTTCAAATCAGCCTCCCGTTTGCGGAATTACTTGTATTTTACCCGTACCCGCAGGGAATAAACATAAGAAGGGTGTTCACAGAAAATAAGGCATTAGACTGGCTTCACTAACTTAAACGGCGCAGCTTCCGTTCAGGGAACCCTGTTATCCCTATCCGCTATCTGAACAATCCCCTGCGAATCAAGTTAGCGGTAACCGGTTGCTTCCCAATCTCCCGCGACCAAATCGATAATTGGCCAAAATGGTGAATTTCATGGGCAAGGACATGCCGCATAATCTCCCCAAATTTGAAGGTTTCCCATTCGCCCGTTGAGTTCTGATCGGTTAAAATGCGAGTTTCCATGCTGCTATCCCATGCGTAAATAAACGGAGCGATTTCCGCATGGCAACGCTCTGAATAGTCTCTTATCTTTTGCATACCTAGATAGTTCTCGAACGGAGGTTCTTCAGGCATGGGTTTTCCTTGCAATGCGCTTATCCAGCTGTACTCGCAATCAATAATGTGAAACAGTGTATAGAAGATGCTGCCCGGACCGCCTGTGCGCCTTTTTAGCAGTTCCGGCTCGTCCACCAAATCGCACCAATCAAACCACTCTTTGCGTACTTGCCAGTTATACTCGAATAACTTCAACATGGGAACCGCCTCCTATATCCTATAACATTGGTATTTACTTTAATATACCTGAGACAATGCTATGCCAGGTAAAAAAACATCCGAATTCAGGCCGATTGTCCTTTGCAAATTTCCGGGCTTTCGTGTTATCCTTACTTCAATATTGAAACGCGTTGAAGGGACCAGTACGAACAGCAGACACCGGTACAGAGAGTAAATTCCGCAGGTTGAGAGAATTTACCCGGTTTACGTTCCGAATCCTACCCCCGAGCGGCCTGTCAGGACGGCGCCTCCCGTTACGAGGACAGAGTCGGATGAGTTCCTCATCAATGAAGGTGGTACCGCGGAAGTTCAAGCTTTCGTCCTTTGCATGTCAAAGGCGGAAGCTTTTTATTTTATCCAGGGGAAGTGAGACATAGATGTCGACCAGAATCGTAGTAAAAATCGGCAGCAGTTCGCTGACGGAACCCGAAGGCGGCCTAAACCCCGATAAAGTGGCCTATTATGCGGCGGAAATCGCCCGGCTGCGGCAAAAGGGCATGGATGTGCTGCTTGTCTCCTCCGGTGCGGTGGCGGCGGGTTTCAAAAGCATCGGCTACCCCGTCCGTCCCAAATCCCTGCATGAAAAACAGGCGGCGGCGGCCGTAGGCCAAGCCCTGCTGATGCGGGCCTATCAGGAGGCGTTCGCCGGCCATGGGCTGACTGCTGCGCAAATTTTGCTGACCCGGACCGACTTTTGCAGCAGACGCGCAATGAACAATGCGGTGATGACCGTTGAAGAGCTGCTTCGGCAGGGAGTTATCCCCATCTTCAACGAAAATGACACCGTGTCGGTGGATGAGCTGAAATTCGGCGACAACGATATGCTGTCAGCGCTTGTCGCCAATCTGCTCAAGGCCTCCCGCCTGCTTGTCGCAACGGACATGGACGGCCTGTACAGCGAGGACCCGAGGCGCAATCCGGACGCCGTCCGCTACCGGCTCGTCGAGGAGATCACGCCTGAGCTGTACGCCCAGGCGGGCGGCGCCGGCTCCAGCGTCGGAACAGGCGGCATGCGCTCCAAGGTGGAAGCGGCGAAGGTCGCCACCCGCGGCGGCGTCCCCGTCTTTGTCGGCCGGGTCACCGATCCCGGGGATCTTTTGCTAGCGGCTGAGGGAGAGGGAAAAGGCACTTATTTTGCCACCAAGCTGTCTTCCCTGCCGGTCAAAAAACAGTGGCTTGGCTTTATGTCCACCCCGCTTGGCACCCTGCATGTTGATGCGGGGGCGGAAGAAGCGCTCGTGAGCGGAGGCCACAGCCTGCTGCCCGTCGGCGTCGTCTCGGTGGAAGGGAGTTTTCATGCCGGCGATGTGGTGGAGGTTTTGGGACCGCAGAACGTTCTGCTGGGGCGGGGCATCGTCAATTTCGACGACGTTCAGCTGCAGGCCATCCGGGGCCTGCCAAGCGGCGAAGTGGTCCGGCAGCTTGGGGAAGTTCACCGGCTGGAAGTCATTCACCGCGACGAATGGATTACACTAAAGTAGACGTATGCATTACAATGAAGGAACAAAAGAATGGATGGAAACGATAAATTGAAGGAGGTACCCCAAATGAGCGAAGTGATTCAAAAGACAAAACTGGCAAAATCCGCGGCGGCGGCTCTTGCCGCCTTGACAACCGATGAGAAAAACCAGGCCCTGCATGCCATGGCGGACGCCCTGGTGGAACATGCCGGGCAGATCCTGACGGCAAGCGCCGAGGATATTGAACGCGGACGGCACAACGGAACGTCTGCTTCCCTGCTTGACCGGCTTGCCCTTACCGATGCCCGGATTGCCGACATCGCCATGGGGCTGCGGCAGATCGCGGATCTGCCCGATCCGGTCGGCGAGCTGCTGGAGACGTTTGAGCGGCCAAACGGTCTGCGGATCCGTAAGGTGCGCGTTCCGCTGGGCGTGATCGGCATGATCTACGAGGCGCGCCCTAACGTAACCGTTGATGCTGCCGGCTTATGCCTCAAAACAGGCAATGCCGTCGTCCTCCGCGGCGGATCGGCCGCCCTGTCGGCCAACCGTGCGATTGTCGGTGTACTGCACGAGGCGCTTGCTTCCACCCGCATCCCGGCTGAAGCGCTGCAGCTGATCGAAGACCCGAACCGCAGCTCGGTAGATGAGATGCTGAAGCTGAACGGACTGCTGGATGTTATCATTCCGCGCGGCGGCAGCGCGCTGATCCAAAATGTGGTGCAGAATGCCACCGTGCCCGTTATTGAAACCGGGGCAGGCATCTGCCATACTTATCTCGAAGCGGATGCGGATCCCGTGATGGCGGAGCAGATTTGCCTGAACGCCAAAGTTCAGCGCCCGTCGGTCTGCAATTCGATGGAAACACTGCTTGTCCATCGCGATTACGCCCAGCGTCATCTGCCTGAGCTTGCCCGCCGTCTGGCGGATGCGGGTGTCGAACTGAAAGGCTACCCGGAGACGGTGGCGCTTGTGCCGTACGCCTCTCCCGCCTCTGATACGGACTACGCAACCGAATATAACGATTATATTTTAAATGTAAAAATTGTCGGCAGCCTGGATGAAGCGATGAAACATATCCGCGATTTTGGCACCCGGCATTCCGAGTGCATCGTAACCGGCAACGGCGAGCTGGCCGCCCGATTCCTGCAGGAGGTGGATGCGGCGGCGGTGTACCATAACGCTTCCACCCGTTTCACCGATGGATTCGAGTTCGGATTCGGCGCCGAGATCGGTATCAGCACCCAGAAGCTGCACGCACGCGGTCCCATGGGCCTGCCCGCGCTGACATCGACCAAATATCTGATCTACGGGGACGGTCAAATCCGGACTTAATGTATTTTTACTTACGGCATGACTTTCGTCTTATGAGCTGGAGACAAAAAGGCAAACGCCAGCCTAAGAAACCAAGGGGGAACCTACCTGTATGTGTCAACAACCAACCAAACCGTTTATTCAAGAAAAAATTGCGTTTTACGGCGCCGGGTCCATGGCGGAAGCCATTGTCCGGGGGCTCATCGCCCGGTCTGTAGTGGCTCCCGAACAAATCATGATGCTGAACCGCAGCGGAAGTGACCGGCTGGCTGAGCTGAGAAGCCGCTACGGTGTGCTGGCCAGCAATGATCCCGAGCAAAAAACCGAAATTTTGCGCACGTACCCGATTATCGTGCTTGCAATGAAACCAAAGGACGCCGCCGAAGCCATCCGTTCGCTAGGTCCGCTGCTTTCCCCCGGCCAGCTGATCGTCTCCGTCATCGCCGGCCTGTCGATTCGGACACTGCAGGGGCTGCTCGGTACCGCACAGCCTGTAGTCCGGACCATGCCGAACACATCCAGCTCCATTGGATTGGGTGCAACGGGCATCGCCTTCTCCAAAGAAGTGGATGAAGAGCGCAGACAGCTGGTTCATCATATATTTGAGGCCGTTGGCACGGTATCTGTAATTGATGAGGAACGGATGGAGATTCTGACCGGCATTTCCGGCAGCGGTCCGGCCTACATCTACTACATGATGGAAGCGATGATCGCAGCGGGCATCCGCGGCGGCTTAAAAGAAGAACAAAGCGCGGCGCTGACAGTGCAGACCGTGCTTGGAGCGGCCAGAATGGTGCAGCAGACGGGTGAAACCCCGGCCGCGCTGCGCAAAAAAGTCACCTCCCCGAACGGTTCGACCCAAGCCGCCCTGGAGGTGCTCGAAAAAGGCGATTTTTTTGAAACCATCATCGCCGCCGTCCACCGCTGCGCCGAACGTTCGCGCGAAATGGGTTCGGCGCTGGACAAGGAACTGGCGGGCCCGGACCGCGACCGGTATCATCATTAACTTTATTTTTCCGTATTCATTTCGCAGTTTGCCATACAAAAAGGCTCCCAAATGCCATTGCCGGTGCTTGGGAGCTTTTTATTGATTTATTAAATGTCATCGGACGGATTGATGATCGCCAAAACCTGATGGTCCTCCCACTTCCCGTTGATCTTTACGTTGCTGCGTGCAATCCCTTCCTTGTGAAAGCCGGCTTTCTCCAGCACACGGATGGAGCCTGGATTGCGAGGCGAAGCTTCCCCGTAAATCCGGTGGAACTTCAGTTCCTCAAAAGCATGGCGGACCACCTGCTTCACCGACTCCGTCATATACCCCTTGCCGTTATAGGCTTGATCCAGCACAAAACCAATCATACAGCTCTGCAGCGGTCCCCTATTCACAAAGGAAAGGCCGACACTTCCGATAATCCGGTTATCCGGCTTTAGGCAAATCACGTACGAATACATCCGGTCCTCAAGCCGGTCAGTCAGGTGCTTACTGATGGCTTGACGCTGATATTCCTCCGTATAAAACTCCTCGCGAGGGGTGGGCGAAAATTTTTCAAAAAACTCCCGGTTCCGTATGTGCACTGCCGTCAATTCCCCGGCATCCCCTGCTTCGGTATACCGGATGTAGACCTGCTGCTCCATTGGTTTGCTTCATCTCCTATGATTACGTATTGCATGGATTATATCACAACTATTTGCTTATAAAAGTAATTCAATGTCCAGCTGTGGTAGTGATGATAAAGCTTCTGAAGCTCTGCAAATTGAGATGAATAACTGCATCTACTGGTCCATCCCCTGCTTATATTTTTTGTGCAGCAAAAAAAGGGCAGCCCCCGTCCAATATTACGAGAACCGCCCTCCTATGTCTTAATGCCTGCTATTGCAAGAAAGCAAACCGGGTTACCGGCCTCCCCCGCGAAACTTCTGGGTATAAGCCTTTACGTCCTGTGCGTTCTTCACCCGGTTTCGGCTCCATTCAAGCAGAATCCGGTCGATATAACGGAAATGCACCTTCCCGGCGAATACCGATTCCTTTAGCGCCAGCAAAATAAGCTCTTCAGGATAACGGTCTTCATCCACCCAGCCGGAGATCGCCTCGTACTCCATCGGGGACAAGGGGCGCCCAAATTCCTTTTCGAAGATGCTGAACAGACTGCGCTCATGAAGCCCCTCTTCTTCCAGATCATCGCCGGGAAAAAGACCGGACTGCGCCGGACGGGAAGGTTTGTCCTCCCGGCGGTAGACACCAGGGGACCCTGGCCCTTGATGGACGCCGGCAAAACCTGACTCCTGATGGGGGCCGGGAAATCCTGCCCCCTGATTCAGCGTCCGCCGTCTGGCTTCAGCTTCTTCGCGGGCCTGCTCTGCAAGCAATTCGCCAAGCTTCGCGTACAAACCCGAAAAATCGTACCGCTCGTAATGAATCCCCCGCAGCTCGTCGCTTTCGCCTTCAATCCCGATAAAACCTTCTTTCATGAGCCGCTGCAGTTCCCCCGACAGCACCGGTGCGCTGCGTCCCGTGACAGCCTGAAGGTCTTCCAGCGAAGGGAATTCAATCCCCTCCACCTGGCGGAAGGAAAGCAGATGGATCAGCAGCAGCGCTTCGCTCCCGCTGAGGTTCAGTTTCCGGTAATGCTTGAGAAGCGCGTAAGGAATGACGGCCGCTCCGCTCTCCAAGCCAAATGCAGCCCCAGCGCTCCAACGTTTCCACGCATCGCCCTCCACTTACGCCACTCCTTTCTTCTTCAAGTCAGCCGGCATTACGGATAAAGACGGTACAGCGTACGCGGGAACGGAATGGTCTCCCGGACATGATCCAGACCGCAAATCCAGGCCACCGTGCGCTCCAGTCCTAGGCCAAAACCCGAATGCGGAACCGTGCCGTATTTCCGAAGGTCCATGTACCACTGGTAGGTCTCCATGCTCAAATCATGCTCTTTGAAGCGCTGCTCCAGCAGTTCGGGATCGTCGATCCGCTGGGAGCCGCCGATAATTTCGCCATAACCTTCCGGCGCAATCATGTCGGCGCACAACACCACTTCCGGGCGCTCCGGATGAGGTTTCATATAAAAAGCTTTGATGCCGGCCGGATAATGCGTAATAAAAACCGGTTTGTCATAAGCTTCCGCAATCGCCGTCTCATGCGGAGCGCCAAAATCTTCACCCCACGGAAGCTCAAAACCGTTGTCATTCAGGAACTTGATCGCATCGTCGTACGTAATCCGCGGGAATGGCGCCTTGATGCCTTCCAGCTTCGATACGTCCCGGCCGATGGCTTCCAGCTCGGCGCGGCAGTTTTTGACCACGGATTGAACGACATGGGTAATGAACTCCTCCTGCACACGCAAGCTTTCTTCGTGATCGGTAAACGCCATTTCCGGCTCGATCATCCAGAACTCGATCAGGTGACGGCGGGTTTTCGATTTCTCCGCACGGAAGGTTGGGCCAAAAGAATACACCTTGCCCAGCGCCATCGCCGCTGCTTCCATATACAGCTGACCGCTCTGGGTCAGGTACGCATCTTCTTCAAAATATTTGGTGTGGAACAGGTTTGTCGTGCCTTCCGCCGAAGTTGGCGTCAGAATCGGCGGGTCAACCAGCGTAAAGCCGTTGGTATCAAAATACTCTTGAACCGCGCGGATAATCTCCGCCCGGACAACGAGAATCGCCCGCTGCTTCGAAGAGCGCAGCCACAGGTGACGGTGATCCATCAAAAAGTCTACCCCGTGCTCCTTCGGTGTAATCGGGTAATTTTCGGTCAGATGCAGCACCTCAATGCCGGTCACCGTCAGCTCATAACCCGACTGGCTGCGCGGCTCTTCACGAATGACGCCCGTGACGTAAAGCGAGCTTTCTTGAGTCAGGCTTTTTGCGTCATCCCAGACCTGCTCCGGCACTTCGGATTTAACGACGACTCCCTGAATATAGCCCGTTCCGTCGCGAAGCTGCAGGAACTGGATTTTGCCGCTGGAACGTTTGTTGTTCACCCAGCAGCCGATGGTTACGGTTTGTCCGACGTGTTCGTTCACGTTACGGATCACTGTTTTGTTCGCCATGCCCGTTTCATCTCTCCTCTAAACTTGGATGGGATTCCGGTGATTCTTGCACGCATCAAGCGGCAGATCACCGGTCTCTACCGCCGGAGGCCTTTTTTGACAGATCGCCGAAAAAAAGGTCCTTCCGAGAAAGAAGGGAAGCCGGTGCAAAAGGGACGGAAGGTCCCGCTCGCTCCGGCTTCCCCGGGAATAACCGTTACACGGTTCAGCCTTTGACGCTTTGTACGATCCGGTAAGTATCGCGTGCAATCACGAGTTCTTCGTTCGTAGGCACTACGAGTACCTCGACCTTGGAACCCGCTTTGGAGATCCGGCGCGGGTCACCCGAACGCACTTTGTTCGCTTCGGCATCCAGCTCGATGCCGAGGAACGTCAGATTATTCAGTACGCGCTCGCGCAGGAGCGAAGCGTTCTCGCCGACGCCCGCGGTGAAGACAATCACGTCCACGCCGTTCATAGCCGCAGCGTAGGACCCAATGTATTTGCGGAGGCGGTATTCGTACATTTCAAAGGCGAGTGTGGAGTTCGGATCGCCTTTCTCGGTGCCGTCGATAATATCGCGCATATCACTGCTTGTGCCCGAGATCGCCAGCAGGCCGCTGTGCTTGTTCAGCATCGAGTTCACTTCGCCCACTGACAGCTCTTCCTTATTCATTACATAAGGAACTACTGCCGGGTCGATGTCGCCGCTGCGGGTACCCATCATCAGGCCTTCCAGCGGAGTCATTCCCATGGAAGTGTCCACCGAAATGCCGCCCTGAACGGCCGTAACGCTTGCCCCGTTCCCGATATGGCACGTAATAATTTTAAGCTCTTCCAGCGGCCGGTTCAAGTACTCCGCCGCGATCTTGCTTACATAATCATGAGAAGTGCCGTGCGCGCCGTAGCGGCGGACCTTGTACTTGTTGTACAGCACTCTAGGAATCGCGTACATGTAAGCTTTCTCCGGCATTGTCTGATGGAATGCCGTGTCGAAAACAACAACCTGCGGGATACCCGGCATGTTGACTTCCGAGGCCGTAATCCCCATGATCGCAGCCGGGTTATGCAGCGGCGCCAGGTCGAACAAGCGGCGGATTTCACTTTTGGCTTCACCATCTACCAATGCGGATGCCTTAAAGGATTCGCCGCCGTGTACGACGCGGTGTCCGACAGCGTTGATCTCGTCGATCGAGCTGATCACGCCATGCTCTTTGTCGGTCAGGTTTGCAAGCACTTTGCGGATTGCCGTCGTGTGTTCCAGAATTTCGCTCACTTCGGTTACTTCCTGCTTGCCGGTTGGTTTGTGGGTCAGAATGGAGGACTCCATCCCGATCCGTTCCACAAGGCCTTTCGCCAGAACCGATTCGTCTTCCATGTTGTACAGCTGATATTTCAGCGAGGAACTGCCTGCATTAATTACGAGAATATTCATACCCGGTCACCATCCTTGTCGTACTTGAAGAAACCTTCGCCCGATTTCATGCCCAGTTGTCCTGCGCGAACCATTTTCTTCAGGATTGTGGACGGACGATACTTAAGCTCGCCGTATTCGCGGAACATCCGCTCCAGTGCGGCAAGCACCGAATCCAGACCAAAACGGTCAGCCATCTCAAGCGGGCCGTATTGGAACTGGTAGCCGATACGCATGGCGTCGTCAATATCTTCAGCAGAGGCAACCCCTTCTTGAAGCACATGCATCGCTTCATTGATAAACAGGCAAATAAGGCGAGAAGTTACAAACCCGGGGGATTCGTAAATCATAACGCCTTTCTTCTCCACCACTTCGTCAACAAACTCCTTCGTTTCTTCAAAAGTTGTGTCGGATGTCTTCAGACCGCGCACGATCTCAACCAGATCCACTTTGCCAACCGGATAAATAAAGTGCATACCGATAACACGCTCAGGATATGCCGTTGTGCTGGCAAGCTCCGTCAAGCTGAGCGTGGAGGTGTTGCTGGCCAAAATAATATTGCTTGGACACACCTGGTCAAGCTGGCTGAATACCTTTTTCTTTGCTTCCAGGTCTTCCGTAAT
The DNA here is from genome assembly GCF_046543445.1 of Paenibacillus nanchangensis. NCBI lineage: Bacteria > Bacillati > Bacillota > Bacilli > Caryophanales > Paenibacillaceae > Paenibacillus > Paenibacillus nanchangensis. The sequence goes on along the minus strand of NZ_JBHOFD010000028.1, from coordinate 31,190 downwards.
CGTCTCAATTACCATATCACACGAGCTAAGCTCCGCAAAATGAACAACTTTTTGAATCCGGCTCAGGATCAGCTTCTTCTCGGCTTGGGTGATCGCCCATTTCTCGAGCTGCTTGTCCAGGCTAGTTTCGATCATACTGTAAGAGTAATCCAGTCTCTCCGGAGTTTTCTCGACGAGCAGCACATCCAGGCCTTTGGCCGCCAGCATTTCGGCGATCCCCTGACCCATCGTGCCTCCGCCGATGACGCCAATCTTCTTAAACTTCATACAACAGTCTCCATCCTTTCAGGTATCTATACTTGTATTGTACCCTTTCTGTCGAAAAAACAAAAAAGCCGACATTTAATAATATCTTAGCACGGCTCAAAAGTAAAAAAAAATAACCGGCATAAAGAATTATGCCGGTAAAAGGACGCTGTCACGAAATTGACAACGAAATTGTTCTCCGGAGAGAACTTCTTCTTTCAATAAAATGTCAAGGGAGTAAGCAAATACATTCTTTTGTTTATCCAGCAGCTCTCGTGTGCGAATCATCAGCTCGTCCAGAATCTTGCTGTTTTCTTTCATCAGCTCTTCGGTTGTGACCATCTGCAGATTGGCGATACCGAGTGAAGTCAAGCCGGACTTCATCATCGTCTCCACGATGTTCAGCGCCTGCTCAAAATCTCCGCGGGAGCCAGTACTGCGGCCGCCGTAATACATTTCCTCCGCCGCTGCGCCTCCAAGCGCGATCATGATCTGATCTTCAAGATAGTCTTTGGTATACAGGTACTGCTCGGACTGCGGATTATGACGCACATAACCCAGCGCTTGTCCGCGAGGCGTCAAGGTAACCTGGCTCACGCTGCCCGGACGGAGCAGCTCCGCCATAATGGCATGTCCCAGTTCGTGAATCGCCACCCGTCTCTTCTCCTCGTGGTTGGTTTCACGGTCCGTCTTTTCGCCCATCATGACCTTGTCGATTGCCATGGCCAAGTGACGTTGTTCCACCTCGGTCAGATTGTCGCGCATCATATAGATCGCGGCTTCGTTCATTACGCTTTCCAGCTGGGCGCCGGAGAAACCGTAAGCTTCTTCGGCAATTTTGTCCAGATTGACATCCGGGTGAAGCGGTTTATTCGAAGCGTGCAGCTCCAGAATGGCCTTGCGCCCTTTTTTATCAGGCAGATCCACTTGAATATGGCGGTCGAACCGTCCCGGACGGAGCAGCGCCGAATCCAGCATCTCTTTGCGGTTAGTCGCCGCAATCAGCAATATACGGGGCTCGTCGGAGCTGTAGATTCCATCCATCTCGGTCAGCAGCTGATTCAGCGTCTGGTCGTATTCCCGCTGCTGTCCGCCTTCGCGTTTGCCGCCAATTACATCAATCTCATCGATAAAAATAATAGCGCTTTGTTTGTTTTCTTTTTCCGCCCGGGTCCGGGCGTCTTTGAACAAGTCGCGGATTCTGCCCGCTCCCACACCGACGTACATCTCCACGAACTCACTGCCCGAAGCGGCGACGAACACCGAATTGGTGTAGTGGGCCGCGGCTTTGGCCATCAGCGTTTTGCCTGTTCCCGGAGGCCCGGTGAGCAGAATCCCCTTCAGCGGGCGGATGCCGAATTTGCTGATCTCTTCGTGCCGGATCAGGAAATCCAGCGCTTCGCGCAGCTCCTGCTTGGCGTTCTCCTGGCCGCCGATCTGCTCGAATGTCAGCTTGGACGGTCCTTTCTTTTTGCGTTTCTTATCGGCTCCCGCATTGACGGTCAGTCCGCCGCGAGAATGCGCGAGCATCAGCAGAGCGCCGATCATGGCGGCTCCAATCAGCAGCGGGACAATATTAAGTCCAAGGAATGCGAGGAAAACAAGCAGCACCGGCACAAATCCGATCACCGCTTCTTTGGTCCATTTAGGCATTAGTCCATACCCCCAGTCGTTCTGGTTGCCGCGGCAGAATCACGAATTTGCTTTCCTTGCCGTCTGTCAGGCTCACATACACATTGCTGTCATCAATTTCCGTTGTTGCCGAGATACCATCATACTCCTGGGCCAGCCGGTCCAGCGTGCTGGGAATCAGCGTGTATTTCCGGCTCTCCATCGCTTCGGCGACGGAGAACATCGCTTTCTCCCAATATTCATCCAGACGTTTGTTGGAGTGCTGCTCAACGTCAAGCTTCAGCTTGCGGCCGCCGATAACGGATTGTCCTTCAGCATTTATATATTGAACGAGTTCACGTAATTTTGTTCCAGGCTCCAAATCGAGTTTCAAAGCGACCTCGTTGCGGGTAATAGAAATATGAGATTCGTTAACTCCTTTATAATCATTAACAATTTTTTTCAGCGGTTGCTGGACCGCATATTGACGGTAAAGAAACCATCCGCCGAACAATACCGAAGCCGACAGCAGCGCTGTCAGCAGTATAGCGACAGGACGCAGTTTCATATAACCTCTCCTTTCGGGTTGAACACATGATGCATGGACAGCGCAACTCTAACTCTACTATCAGCTAACTTCACACTCAACAGCTAAACTTCACACTCAACAGCTAAACTTCACAATCAGCAAATGCCTGTGTAGATTCTATCAGGCATTTGTTTGCCGTGCAATCGTACAAGTAACAGTATATCACAGTGTATATACTTTTTCGAAGCAGATTGTGAAATATATTTTAAATTTTAGCTGCCAAATCGCTGCATTGCAAGTTTACTAGTTTTACCACGGCTGTACAGCTGCTTACGGTGGGGATTAGTTCTTGAGGTTTAGCAGAATCCCACCTCTCTACCAGCCTTTACTGGCAATACCAGAGATTAAGTTTATCCCGTATTAGTTTGCGATAACCGTCTGATAGATCATAATGTAGTTGTCATTGATATACTGCTCGATCAACAGGCGGTCAACTTTTCGATCAGGATGTTTAATTTCCGGCACTTTTCGGATCCCATGCGTTCGCAGAGCACTTCCACCCATTCCAAAGTAACACCATACCCTGTAACCTATAACATGTAACCTATGCCGTTTGATATATCACCTAATATATATCCTCCAATATATACGATGCAACTATATCATGTAACACGTACCATGTAACACAGACCATGTAACACAGACCAAACACAGCCAAAAAGGGCTGAGCGCGCCTACCGCGCACCCAGCCCTTTTTTAGTTGACGTAAATCGGATTCCCGATGGCGGCGCCGTCGGCAAACCGGAAAAACTGATAATAATAGTGCTCATCCTGTTTATAAAACAGCTGCCAAGCGTATTCGCCATCATATACGCCAGGCAGAAGCCGCTCAACCGATGCCTGCGGCAGCGCTTTGGCGATCACCTCGCGCATCCGCGTTTCATCCAGCCCGTTCTTAAGCGGCTCGGCATGAACAGTGTTTTCTCCTTGCGCAGGCTGGCCTCCCGGCTGAAACCGAACCCAAACCATCAGTTCCTGCCCGGTAGCGTCTGTTCCGGTAAGGGTCCAGTAGATGGATTGGCTGTCCCAGACCGATTTCTGAGCACGCGTAATCTCCACCAGCCCGGCCTGGGTTTTGGCGGCCGCTTCCGCCGCTCTTTTTTCGGTCCATTGATCCTTCATAATGTAAGCATAAATCAAATGGAGTCCAAACAGCACCAAGAGCAGCGCCGACGTTCCGAGTGCGATCCATTGTCCCTTTCTTTTCAACCGTTTCCGCTCCCTCTCATCCCCGCGCGCTTACCGTTTCAGCAGACCTTCGAACGCCTGCTGGGCGCTCCGGCGGATCCGCTCTTCATCCAGCGTCAGGCATTCGCCGTTCTTAACCACCTGTTTTCCATCAACCCACACATGCGCCACATCTTTGGCGCTCGCCGAGTACACGGCATGGGATAACAGGTCCGAGTGGGGCAGCAGATGCGGCTGATCAATGTCAATGGCGATCAAATCGGCTTTCATTCCTACTTCAAGGCGTCCTACCTCAGGCAAAAAGACCGACTTTGCTCCATACTCTGTTGCCATCCGCAGCGCTTCGGCCGCGGGCACCGCCGTAGGATCGCCGCTTACTCCTTTATGAATCAGCGCCGCAAGGCGCATCTCTTCGAACATGTCGAGGTTGTTGTTGCTCGCCGCGCCGTCCGTACCCAGCGAAACCGTGACGCCGGCCTTCAGGAGCTCGGGAACACGGGCGACGCCGCTTGCAAGCTTAAGATTGCTGCCCGGGTTATGCGACACCCCAACATTGTGGCGTGCAAGGATCTCAATCTCCTCATCCGTCAGATGGACCGCATGCGCAACAAGCGACGGACGCGTGAACATGCCGAGCTTCTCCAGATGCGCTACGGGTCTGAGGCCGTAATCGGCGGCGTTTTGCTCCACCTCGCGCTGCGTTTCGGACATGTGGGTATGGAGCGGAAGATCCAGCTCATGCGCCGCTTCCACAAATTTGACAAAATAATCCGGCGGACAGGTATACGGTGCATGCGGCGAAATCATGGCTGTAATCCGGCCGTCCGCCTGGCCATGCCAGTTGCGGGCAAAACGGACGGCTTCCTCCAGCTTCGCCTTCTGCACGTCCTCGGGGCACAGACCGATAACGCCCCGCATCAGAACAGCGCGGATGCCGGACTGGTCAGCCGCTTCGGCCACCCGGTCCATATGGTCGTACATATCAAGGAACGTGGTTGTTCCGCCTTTGAGCATTTCCAGAATCGACAGCGAACTTCCCCAGTATACGTCGTCTCCGGTAAACTTGGCTTCCATCGGCCACATCTTCTCCTGCAGCCATACCTGCAAAGCAAGGTCGTCCCCGTAACCCCGGAGCAGCGACATCGCGGCATGTCCATGCGTATTGACGAGCCCGGGCAGAAACAGCAGCCGGCTCCCGTCCACCTGGCGGACTCCCTCTATATTCTCGGGTTCGGTTTCGCCTATGTACGTAATCCGGCCGTCATCCACAATCATCCAGCCGGTAAGAACCGAACGGTCCGCCGAGTTAACGGCAAACCGGCCGTTGCGAATCACCCATTTACGGTCATTGCTGCTCATTTGCGGTCTCCTTTCCATCAGGCAGATAATAAGCTAGGCTTTGCAGGTCGGTTGTGAAATCCGCCGCATGAACCCGTACCTCGGGCGGCGTCTTCAGAATAACCGGCGCAAAGTTCAGAATCGCTTCGATGCCCGAACCGACCAGGATATCGGCAACGGCCTGCGCTTCGGAATCCGGGACGGTAATAATGCCGATCCGGATGCCTTGGCTCCGGATTGTATCGGCCAGTTCTTCCATCGGCTGCACGGTCAGCGAGTTGATTTTTTGCCCGATTTTGGGCGGGTAGGAATCAAAGATGGCAACGATTTTCATCGTGTCCTTCAGATAGGCGTTGTAATTCGAGAGCGCATGGCCCAGATTACCGGCGCCGACAAGGGCTACGTTAATCTGCTGGTCCAGCTTCAGGATATGCCGGATTTTTTCGATCAGATACGAGACGTCATACCCGATGCCTTTGCGGCCGAAGTCGCCAAAATAAGCCAGGTCCTTCCGGATCTGCGCCGGGTTGAGCTCCAGCTTCTGCCCCAGCTCCTGGGAAGAAACGGTCGCGATTTCGCGTTTGTTCAGCTCGTTCAGAAAACGCAAGTACACCGGCAGACGGCGTACGACCGCTTCCGATATTTTGTCTGATTTCATCGATGATCCTCCTCGTTAGAGATGCCTTCCGGGTAACCCGCGCAGCTTCCTTCCGGGCATAACTTCCCCCGTTCGTGTTCCGCGTGTGTTCCCTATAGAGCAGCGGCAGCAAATACCGCTTGCTTGTGTCCGCAAACTGCTTTGACGGCAAACCTGCCGCCAAAAGCCGGAAACGGCAGCGGTCCGGTTCGCCCGGCAGCCGGATGGAAAACCCTTACAGATAAGGTTCCACCCCGGTACCGTTTGAATTGCTTGCAGCTAAATTTATTCTCCGCTGGCCTCGGCAGCTCCTGCTTCCAGCCATTCCGTAATACGCGGAACCAGCTGTTCGGTCAGCATATGCTCCATTTTGGGCCCCGGCAGCGAATATAGAAAATATTTACCGTAATAAGACTCAATTACTCGGGTATCGTATACAATAACGATTCCCCGGTCCTCCGCCGTCCGCACCAGCCGTCCAAAACCCTGTTTGAAGCGGATGACCGCCTGGGGGACCGACATCTGCATAAAAGGGTTTTTCTTCTGGGCCTGCAGCAGCTCCGCTTTAGCTTCGGCCAGCGGGTGGTTTGGCGGCTGGAACGGCAGTCTGACGATAGCCAGACAGGTCAGCGCTTCACCCGGAATATCGACGCCTTCCCAGAAACTGCTGGTCCCGAGCAGCACGGATGCGCTGCTGTCCTGGAACCGCCGGATCAGCTTCGTCCGGCTTCCCCCTTCAACACCCTGCCCAAGCACGGTGATATTCTCGGAGGCAAGCGCGTCCTTCAAAGGATCAAATACCTGTTTCAGCATCCGGTAGGAGGTAAAGAGCACCAGCATTCTTCCGCGCGTCGAGACGGCGGCCTCGGCAAGCGAACGAACCAGCTTCTCCACAAAACGCGAATCCCCGATGCTTCCTTTAACGCTTGGAAAATCCCGCGGAATCACCACCAGCGCCTGCTCCCTGTACTTAAACGGTGAAGGCAGCTGGGCGGTCATCACCCGTCCTTCCGCGTTTGCTGCGGATAAGCCGAGATTCTCGATCATATACTGGAAGGATTTGTCGACCGACAGGGTGGCGGAAGTGAGCACAACGCTTTTTTTCTTGTCAAAAAACAATTCCTTCAATTGGGCGCTGACGTCCACAGGCACCGCGTACAGCTGTAACGAACGGGCCCGGTAGTTGCTGTTCGCCTCCAGCCAATAAACAATGCCGGTATCTCCCAGCTTCATGAAAAGCTGCAGCGATTCCCGAACCTGGGCCAGTTCCTTAAACAGCCCGCCGAGATCCGTTACGATCCCCTCCTGAGACCAGGTGTCGTTTTCCCTCATCTCACCCAGCATCGTGTCCCCTTTACGGATCAGATCCGCCAGAGCGGTCAGCAGGCTCGCCGAAAGAGCGGACACCTCCTCCCAGTCCGTTGGCTTCTTCGCAGGATTCAGCCGGAGGACCAGCTGACCGGCTTCACCGGCAGACAGCTCGCTCCGTTCCGGGATCAGCGTATACAGCCGTTCGCTCAGCATCTCCCAGTTCTCCCGCACCGTCATGATATCCTCGCTCATCCGGTCGATGTTTGCCGTCCATTCGGAAGCCTGTTCACCGCCGGAGGACTGCAGCATTTGCCGCAGCATCGGCAGCTGGCCGTTCCGGCTGTCCTTAAACATGCGCTGCAGCGTATGCGTCACCGTAAAATGCTTCAGATGCATGCCAAGGTGTTTGCCTGCGACGTCTTCAAGATGATGCGCCTCGTCAATTACCAAATGCTCGTAAGCGGGCAGCAGCTGATGCCCCGCTTTGACGTCGGCGAACAGCTTGGAATGATTGGTGATGACGACATCGGCCAGGCCCGCCTCATGCTTGGCCCGGTGATAAAAACACTTGCGGAACCAAGGACACGCCCGCCCCAGACACGAATCAGTGTCGCTGGCGACAGTCTCCCAATAATCCCCGCCCCGGTTGCCAAGGTTCAGTTCTTCATCATCCCCGGATTCGGTCCGCGTAAGCCACACCAGCATTTGGGCGGAGATCAGCAGATCTTCCCGCGGGCTGACGAACTCCTTGCGGTTGATCTTCAGTTCCAGTTTCCGCAGACACAAATAATGACCGCGTCCCTTGAACACGGCGGCTTTGAACGGAAACGGCACCGCCTGTGTCAGCAGAGGCACATCCCGCTCCCTTAGCTGATCCTGCAGGTTGATGGTATGGGTGCTCACCATTACCTTGCTGCCGTTTTTGACGCTGTGGTAAATGGCCGGCAAAAGATAACCCAGCGATTTGCCGGTGCCGGTGCCTGCCTCAATCAGCAGATGTTTATCCTCCGACAAAGCGGTCATCACTTCACCGAACATGATATCCTGCGATTCCCGGCTCTCGTACTTTGGCAGCAGCGCGGCCAGCCTCCGTTTGACCCGTTCCAGATAGTCCTGGAACGATACGTCCTCCAGCGGATTCGCTTCCCCTTCCTCCCTGGGCGCACTGAGCTCCGTCCAATCCCCGACCTTCAGGGCTAGCTGCCGGTAATAGGTAAGGTCATCCTGCTGGGAGAAGGTCTCCATCTCGCGCTCCTGCAGCAGGCCGTCAAAGTACCAGGCCAAATCGCTGTCTTCGCCGGCAAACAGCTCGTTCAGCCGCTGAATGGTAAGCAGCGGCAGGTCGTACAGCTCCTCCAGACAGCGGAGCAGCACAAGCGCGGTAGCATGTGCATCGCTGTCCGCCTGATGGGGCCGGTCATGCTGCAATCCGAAATGGGCCGCAACGGCGCCAAGCTGATACGTGGTCAGCGACGGAAAGCAGATCTTCAAAAAATCAATGGTATCAAGGATGCGCCCCTGGAACGGAAGATATCCGCACCGGTCCAGCGCATTCTGCAAAAAATGAAAGTCAAACGCAACGTTGTGTCCCACCAGCACGCAGTCATCCAGCAGGGGCACCAGTTCCATCATCATCTCTTCCAGCTCCGGCGCCTGCTCCACATCGCTGTCGCGGATGCCGGTCAGCTCCGTAATGAAGGGCGGGATCGGCGTTCCCGGCTTGACGTAGGAACCGTATACCCGGGAGATGGACCGGTCTTCTTCGATGATGGCAAGTCCCACCTGGATGATCTCACCCACGGATTGGGTTCCCGTCGTTTCAAAATCAAGCACGGCAAATTTCATCGGTATAGATTTCCCTTTCCCTTTGAGACTCTTTATCAGCATAACAGATGTTGCCCAAAAAGGCGATGCACACCCGGCCATCCGGCAGGGTGTGCATCGCTAAAAATCAGGCATATGCGCGGGAGAATGGCACTACAGCAAAGAGACAAGCTCCATCCCGTATTGCAGTTCTCCTTCTTTCCTCCGGCACACCTTCAGGTTCTCGGCCGGTTCCTGTAAATCCGGAGCGTACTTCAGCGCAAGCGAAAATAAATCCTGTGCGTCCGCCAGCAGGCCTTGACGGGCCAAAATACAGCCCATCACGTTGTACGTGAACGCCTTCAGCCTCCGGCTGCGGACGCCCGGAAGCATCCGCTGCAGATGCGTCCATGCGCCGCCGTGATCGCCGGAGTGCAGCAGAGCCAGCCCCGAATACAGACGGGCCGGCACACTGTCGGGATATTCGCCCAGCACCTGACCGAATTCCCGGACGCACTCCGGATACATCAGCAGCTTGAAGTAGCCCTGGCCGCGGGCAAAAGCAGGATGGCGCAGCTCCGGCGCTTCATTCTGCCCAAGCTCGCGTTCTCCTTCGCCTCCCGGATCTTCAGCCAATTGAAAGTCGCTCATTTTCTCGGCAAAGGCCAGCCATTCATCCATCATTTCATCACACAGCCGGCGCAGCAGATTCCAGTTGCCGAGCAGTTCCTCCCGGCGGGCCCCCTGCGCCGTGGGATAATGGCGGATAATTTCCTGGAGCATGTCGTTCATTTCAGCAAATACATGTTGAAACACGGGACATCCCACCCTTACGGATAATGAGATCAGCGCGGCTTGCCTGACTTCATTTTTTGCCTGCGGGGCGGGTTTCATCCGCGATGCCATTCATTACATAAGCCGCCTGAACCGCCCGATGGTTAAGCGATCGTGGAATGGGGCTCCCGGTCCGTAAGCTTCACCGGACGGTTCCCTTCGCCGACAAATACAACCGTCGGTTTATGGCTGGCAAGCTCTTCCTGGGACAACATCGCATAAGAAATAATAATGACTGTATCGCCGGGCTGCACCAGCCGGGCCGCGGCGCCGTTCAGACAGATCACCCCGCTGCCCCGGGGTCCCGGAATCACATAGGTTTCCAGTCTGGAGCCGTTGTTATTGTCTACGATTTGGACTTTTTCGTTCTCCAGCAGATCGGCCGCTTCCATCAAATCTTCGTCGATCGTAATGCTGCCGACGTAGTTGAGGTTGGCTTCAGTTACCGTAGCGCGGTGGATTTTGGATTTCATCATATGCCTAAACACAAGCCGGCACCTCCTTGGGAGTAAATACAATATTATCTATCAGACGTGTCCGGCCGAACTTGACCGCAAGCGCCATAATGACTTCACCCTCCACATCCTGCAATGTCTGGTCCGGGCGAATCGCTTCCAGACCGGGGAAGGACAGCACCTCAACGTAATCAATTACGGCCGCCGGTGAAGCTGCGATCCTTCCGCGCAGCAGACGCCCGGCTTCTTCCGCCGTGGACACTGCTCCACTCTCAATCGCGGCATACGCCTCGCGCAGGGACCGGGACAGCACCAATGCTTCCCGGCGTTCCTCTGCGGAGAGGTACACGTTCCGAGAGCTAAGCGCCAGGCCGTCCGCTTCGCGGACAATTGGACAAGCTACAATGTCGATATCCAGGTTCAAATCCTCGTTCATGCGGCGGAGCACCGCTACCTGCTGGGCATCTTTTAGCCCGAAATAAGCAGCATCCGGTTTCACAATGTTAAACAGCTTCATGACAACAGTAGTCACGCCGTCAAAATGACCGGGCCGGGAAGCGCCGCACAGCGGCGCGGTGATCGATGACACCGACACCTTGGTCAAAGTGGGTTCCGGGTACATTTCTTCCACCGAAGGGATAAACACGAAGTCGGCGCCTTCCCGCTGCGCAAGCTCCAGATCGCGCGCTTCATTCCGGGGATACGCTTCATAGTCCTCATTTGGACCAAACTGCAGCGGATTGACGAAAATACTAACCACCACCGTGCCGGACGCGGCTCTGGCCTGACGGATCAAACTGGCGTGGCCTTCATGCAGGTATCCCATTGTCGGCACGAAACCTACCTGCCCCAAGCCCGCTGCCCGGCGCTCGCGTACAGCCTCACGCAGCTCGCGGATCGTTCGAATCGTTTTCATCGTGATGTCTCTCCTTTATCCTCATGACCGTAAAGTGAACCTACAACGTCCGCATCCGCTCCAAACACATGCTGCTCGGCCGGGAAGGACCGGTCTTTGACTTCCTTGACGTAGGCGGAGATACCTTCGCGGATCATGCCGCCGATATCGGCATAAGTCTTGACGAACCGTTTCTCCCGGTACGAGGAGGTATATTTCAACAGGTCGTGGAACACCAGCACCTGGCCGTCGCAGCCGCGGCCTGCTCCAATGCCGATCGTCGGGATGCTCAGCCGCCGGGAAATAAGTTCGGCCACCTCTTCCGTGACCAGCTCCAGCACGATGCCGAACGCACCTGCCGCTTCAAGGGCCAGCGCGTCGTCCAGCAGACGCCGGGCGTCCGCCTCGTCTTTCCCTTGCACGCGGTAGCCGCCGATCGTATGCACCGATTGCGGGGTCAGGCCGATGTGGCCAAGCACCGGCACGCCCGCGGCGACAATTTTGGACACCGTTTCGGCGATTTCGGCGCCGCCTTCCATTTTGACCGCATGGGCGTGTCCCTCCTGCATCAGACGCCGCACATTCCGCAGGGTCTCATCAATGCCCCCATGGTAAGTCATAAACGGCAGATCCGCCACAATAAAGGTATGTCCGGCTCCTCTGGCTACCGACCGGGTGTGATAAACCATATCGTCGATCGTAACGGGCAGCGTGGAATCGTATCCGAGCACCACATTGCCCAGTGAATCGCCGACCAAAATCATGTCGATTCCCGCCTCTTCGGCCAGTTGGGCCGAAGGATAATCATACGCGGTCAGCATGCTCAGCGGCACACCTTCCGCCTTCATTTTTTTCATTTTTACGATGTTTAATGCCTGTTTTTTTTCGCCCAATCTCCATTTCCCCTTTCGACACTCCAAGTATGAGCGCAAACAAAAAAACCCTTTAGCATGTCCGCTAAAAAGGTCCGAAAGGCAAAAAAGAGTCACTTGCGATCGTCCCTTCTGTCTCGGTCCTTACGGCTCAGAGCAGAATCCAACGTAACCGTCCTACAGTTACCAACTAACTTATGCGCCCGGAGTGCGGTTCCATCTTGGGATACCGCCTCTTACCGCTAGTATAACAAACTGCGGCAGGTTTGCAAACCCGTTTTCTCATTCATTTGGGTCTTCACGAAACAAGGGGTAAAGTAAGCTTTAATCCCTGTCGGGCAATAAGGGCATGTTCCATACAAGAGAAAAAAACGGCAATTGCACAAGATAAAGAGTATCCGTTCATAATAAAAAACTACGGTTGAATATTTCTCGGGGTCCAACCAGAGATGGGAAATGAAACGTTATACGTGGTGCGCGAAGGGTTTAGTGGGCGAGTTCTATATTGAGTGAATGAGTGAATGAGTGAATGAATGAGTGAATGATTGAATGAGTGAATGACTGAATGACTGAATGAGTGAATGAGTGAATGATAGAATGACTGAGATTGAATGACAGGAAAGAGGAGATGTCGCCCCAACAAAGTCCTCATCGAGTACGCTTCATCAGCTTTTGCAACCAACCTTCGGCAATTCCACATAAATTCGCGAGATAATGAGATTATCCCCTTAGGTTCCACCCAATCAACATCCATCCAAATTAACATCCATCCAGTCAACATCTATCCAATCAACATCCATCCAACTCAACCTTTGCCGGGTTGCGTATTTTATTAGGCGGGTTGTTTGATACATAAGGTTCATTCCTCTGCCGCTCTCTGCCATCGTAACGGAACTGAGCGACCTTATTTCTTTATATAAGGCCTAGATTATAATATAACGGAACTCATCGCCGCTATTTGGGTCAATTTGCTGTAAAAAACACTTAAACTGCATCAGTAACGCTTCTGAGTTCCGTTAGAATTTATTCCCGGCCATTTGGAGCCGAATAACGGCTCCCAGTTCCGTCAGCCCCATCTATATTTCGCAGACTCTTGCCTACATTTAGCTGATAAGTCCGGTACCGGACATTTCCTCCCGCAACAACGATATGATTCTCCTCGACCAAACGATGTAATATATTACGTGCATATCGATCAGTGACCCGAAGATGCAACGCAAGTTCATTCGGTGTAAAAGGCCTGAGTAATCTGCGTGCATATCGAACCGTTTCTGCTTCCACAAAGTTCAACCGGGCATCCGCCTCGAACGATAGCAACTTTCCAATGAAGGATAAGATCAACTGCTTGCAAAATTCTGGTTCATCCCGAATCGACAAGTATGCGATCGGCAAAAAGATCCAATCATCGAGAGATAATAAACTTTGTCTACGGCATAGATCTTTAAACCTGCGTGTATCCAAATCTCGGGCATGCGACCGGTAATCCTGTACTTCAATATCTCCTTTCATCTTTCCCGGTAAAAAAGCCAAGTCGAGATACCTGAACCCGTTATTGAAATCACGAACCTCCCATTCGGGATACAAATGATCGAAGTTACCGACGACAGGGTACCAAATCGAACGCAACATCTCCACAGTCCCATGACTTAATCCTTTTTGCAATAACTCGCGTCTTCGATGATTTTTTTCCAGCTCTATCTGCTTCTGCATCCACGATTCGTACTCTTTCTTAAACATGCAGTGCCCCTCCCCTTTTTCAAGGAAAATAAAAAAACCGCCTCGATACACTTAAGTATCAAAGCGGTATGTGCTTCATGACCGTTCTCGTTTGAGTATATCATTGCAGTTTGTTCAACTACAAGTTGCTGTTAGGTTTGCGATCTGCTTTGTTACTATAGCTTTGTTAATATAGCTTTGTTAGCAAGATGATCAGGGATTGAAAAAAAGCGGCAGATGCCGGGTGGGGGCAGGTCTTCTACTTCTATATGAAGGCCCGCTCGCCGCCGAGAAACAGGTTACAAAAAATCAAATCATTTCGATTTCGCCCGAGTGAATCGGCACGATGCTGCCCGCATCGTCCCGCACCAGCAGGCTTCCTTCGCGACTGAGCCCCACCGCAACGCCGGTGACTCTTTCTTCCCCGCACTGAGCGGCGATCTGCCGGCCAAGCGTGACGGACATCGCTTCCCACGCCGCCCTGGCTTCCCCAAAGCCTTCCTTCAGATAGCCGTCGTACAGCTGCTCCAGCTCCTCCAGCACCGCCCCGGCCAGCTGCTGGCGGTCAACCGGACGGCCGCCGCGCTCCAGCAGCAGCGAGGTGGCCCGCTCGCGAAGCTCCGGCGGAATGTCCTCTTCCGCCAAATTGACGTCAATGCCGATCCCGGCGATGGTATACGCAAGCCTGCCTTCGCGAAGTGCCGATTCCAGCAAAATGCCGCAGATTTTACGCCCGCCAGCGAGCAGATCGTTAGGCCATTTAATGCCGGCCTCCACCCCGGACACCCGGCGTACGGCGCGGCATACGGCCACGCCGGTAAGCAGGGTCAGCTGAGGCGTTGCCGCTAGCGGGAGCGGCGGACGCAGCACAACGCTCATCCAGATGCCTTTGCCGGCGGGAGAATGCCAGAGCCGTCCGCGCCGTCCCCGTCCCCCCGTCTGGCATTCGGCCTGGACCGCTGTGCCTTCCGGCAGCCCGGCTTCCGCCAGCGCTTTGGCTTCCTCCTGGGTGGAGACTACCGTATCCATCCGCCGCAGCAGGCTTGTCCATGGAACAGCCGCCGGAATTCCCGGGTCTTTACTCCCTGGCGCCGCTGTCTCCGGACGCAGCGTCTGCGCTTCCTTGTTGTTGTTCATTGGATTCCATCCTTTTTGCTGCCGCGAGCAGCGATTGTCTATCGTTGGCGATGTCGCCCGCCGCCGCTTGGAACAGAAGCTGCTCCAGCAGCTGACCGAGCCAGGGGCCTGGACGCCGGTCCAGCGCGTGGACCAGCTCGCCGCCCCCGGCGGCGAGCTCGTGCAGGCCGCGGACCGCAAGTCCCGCGGTCCAGCTGCGCGCGAGCCGCGCGAACCGCCGCTCCCCCTCCTCCAGGGGGAGCGCATCCAGCACCGCCAGCCAGCCTTCGGCGGCTGGCGTGCCGTGCCGGAGCGCGGCGGCGATCCATTGCCGCCGCGCCGCCTCATCGGCGGCGTCCCCGTCCGCCGCCGCCGCAAGCCGCTGCGCCCCGGCTGCCGCCTCGCGCAGCCGCAGCACCCCGGCGGCCGCTTTGCAGGCCGCCGCCGGGAAGGTCCATGCCCGCATCACGCGCTCGGCCGTATCGGCCGGCGTGCCCAGGGCATGGAAGAGCAGCGCCCAGCGCAGGCAGCGGGCGCTGTCCAGCTCTCCGATCCCCTGAAGCAAGGAAGCGGCGGTTTCCTCCGCTTCCACGGTCCAGGGGATCGGCGCTTTCGCCCTGCGGTGCAGGCCGGAGGCGCACAGCAGGGCAAGGCCCGTGAGCGGGTGCGGGCCATCCACGATCCGCTCCAGCTCGGCGCGCACCCGCTCGATAGCGATGTAGGCCAGCGTGTCCCGGGCCTGAACCAGCTCGCGCCAGGTGGCTGCGTCGATCCGGAAATCCAAGACCGACGCAAAGCGGATGCAGCGCATCATCCGCAGGGCATCCTCGCCGAACCGCTCTCGGGGATCGCCAACGCAGCGGATCAGGCCTTCCCGGGCGTCTTCTGCTCCCCCAAACGGGTCGATCAGGCGCCCGGACAAGTCCATCGCCATCGCGTTGATCGTGAAGTCGCGCCGCTTTAAGTCTTCCTTCACCTCGCGGACGAATTCCACATGCTCCGGCCGGCGGTGATCCGCATACCCGCTTTCGGTGCGGTACGTCGTCACCTCGTAGCCATGCCCGTGCTCCAGCACCGTTACCGTGCCGTGCATAAGCCCTGTCGGCACACAACGCGGAAACAAGGCCATCACCTCTTCAGGCAGCGCCGAGGTGGTAATATCCATATCGTGAACCGGGCGGCGGAGCAGCTCGTCCCGCACACAGCCCCCGACCCAATATGCCTCATGCCCCGCAGCCGCAAGCGCTCCAATCACATGGGCGGCGCCGGCGGCCATAACGGGATCGGCCATTTTCCATTCCATACCTTGCTCCTTCACTTTATCCGCGCGCAGAACTGGGACTGGGCACACGGCAGCCCAGCACACGGTAATAAATATCCTCGTATTGGTCCGTGATCCGGTCATTGCAAAAATCATTGCAGGCGCGCTCCAGACACGCATCCCTGAACCGGGCCGCCAGCGCCTCGTCGGTCAGCAGGTTCACCGCGTAATCCGCCATCGCAACCGTATCGCCGATGTTTGCCAGATAACCGGTGCGGCCGTGCTGCACAAGCTCCGGAATCCCGCCAGCCAGCGAACCGACAGTCGGCACGCCGCAGGCCATCGCTTCCAGGGCAACCAGGCCAAAGCTCTCTTTTTCAGACGGCAGCAGCAGCAGATCCGCCAAAGAAATCACCTGGGCGATTTCATCCTGTTTCCCGAGAAACCGCACATGGTCCTCGAGATCGAGACTGCGGATTCTGGCCTGAATCTTGGGCAGGTCCGGGCCTTCGCCGACCAGCAGCAGCTTCGACGGCACCTTGCGTCTGACCCGGGCAAAAATATCTACCACATCGCCAACCCGCTTCACCGGCCGGAAATTGGAGATATGCATCAGAATTTTTTCATGCGGCTCGGCAAAATCGCCGCGCAGTCCCGTTACATCACGCGGGTAATACACCCGCTTGTCAACGAAATTATACGTCAGATCGATATCCCGGCTGATATCAAGCGCGCGCCGCGTCTCGTTGATGAGGTCCAGCGACACCGCCGTCACCGCGTCGCTTTCATTGATGCCAAGCCGGATCAAATCCTTGAGGGATTCATCCTGGCCGAGCACCGTGATGTCCGTGCCGTGCAGCGTCGTTACCACCTTGAGTTTGTTGCCAAGCATCTGCTTGGCCAGATAAGCGCAGACGGCGTGCGGAACGGCATAATGCACATGCAGGAGGTCCAGCTCCTGCATTTTGGCCACCTGAGCCATTTTGCTGGCCAGCGCCAGGTCGTAAGGCGGATAACGGAACACGTAATAGTCGTTCACTTCCACCTCATGATAAAAAATATTTTTATGAAACGTGCCAAGCCGAAACGGGATGCTGTGCGTTATGAAATGCACCTCGTGGCCTTTTTCGGCAAGCAGCTTCCCGAGTTCGGTAGCAACCACGCCGGAGCCGCCGAGAGACGGATAACAGGTAATGCCTATTTTAAGTAACCGGTTCATACGCCCGTCTCCTTTGCCTGATAGATCAAATGTCAAAAGCTGAAGTCAAACTTATATATAGCGGATGATGCTTTAAAATATACCCGCCGCCCTTATGCCGCTAAAGCGGCGACAAAGACGGCGGGCACGGACTTTGCGGTTGTAGTCACTGGACGCGTTATGCCGCGCCGGCGCTTACCGCTTGTTCTCCGTAAACAATCCCACTTCGTAGGGTACCCGGGAAGCAAAACCTTCAGCCAGCGGAATACCGAGACGCTGGCCGAGCAGCCGGTCCCGGGCACGGACCCGTTCGACATAACCGTCCGTCAGCGGCGTCTCGACCGAATCGTCGCCGGCGGTCCGTTCGAACTGGGAGCGGTAGCTGCCGAGCGCTTCTTCTTTGGCCCGGTAATGGGCGGTCACATCAACCACAAGGTCGGTGCGGCCCGGATCGTTAATAAAATAAAAATACAGCAGCGGCGCCGGCACAGCCGGAAGCTCCGGCATATACCTGCGCAGCTTGGCGTTAAAAACCGCCTCTTCCACCAGCCGGCTAGCGGCCACATGGTCAGGATGGCGGTCTTCCCAATACGGAGCGAACACGAGCGATGGGCTTGTCCGGCGGATGATTTCCGTCACGGCCCGGATTTGCGGTTCGCTGCTATCGATTCCCCGGTCGGGCAGCCCCAGATTGATGCGGTCCCGGACACCCAGCACCTCCGCTGCCTTGCGCGCTTCCTCAAGCCGCAGCTCCACGCTTCCGTTGGAGGACATCTCCGCCCGGGTCAGATCGCAAAGGCCGACCGCCGCACCTGCGGCGGTATGTTTGGCAATCGTGCCGGCCATGCCGATTTCGGCATCGTCCGCATGTGCGCCGAACACCAGGACGTCCAGCTTCATTCGTCGACACCCGGCTTGTATTTATGCACCAGCTCCCGCCAGGCGAAATCCCCCCTGTCAATGGCTTTGACCAGGATTTCCGCCGTCGCAATATTCGTGGCGACCGGAATCCCGTATACATCACACAGGCGCAGCAGAGCGGAGATATCCGGCTCATGCGGCTGGGCCATCAGCGGATCGCGCAGGAATACGATCAAATCAAGCTCGTCGCGGGCCACAAGCGCCCCGATTTGCTGGTCGCCGCCGAGCGGCCCGGACATAAACCGGTTAATAATCAGCGACGTTGCTTCCATAATACGTTGTCCGGTCGTTCCGGTGGAATAGAGCTCGTGGCCGGTAAACACATGTTCATAGGCGGTTACAAAGTTAACCATCTCATCTTTTTTGCGGTCATGCGCGATAAATGCGATCTTCATTCCAGTTCTCCCCTGCTCCTAGTCTATAAAATGCTCAAATCCGTAAATCAAGCCGGTATATTCCATTACCTTTTGAATCCCCAATTTCACCCCGGGCATATAACCCGCCCGCTCGTAAGAATCATGCCGGATCTTCAGCGATTGTCCGAAGCCGCCGAAGACGACCTCTTCCTGTGCGAAGACGCCGGGCAGTCTGACGCTATGAATACGGAATCCGTTATAATATCCGCCGCGTGCGCCTTGAAGGATTTCTTCTTCCTTCGGATTGCCTTGACGCAGCTCGCTGCGGACCTCGGAGATCATCTCCGCCGTCTTGATGGCCGTGCCTGACGGAGCGTCCAGTTTTTGGTCGCCGTGGTATTCGATAATTTCCAGATGCGGGAAATACTTCGACGCCTGTGCCGCAAATTTCATCAGCAAAATCGCCCCAATCGAGAAGTTCGGTGCAATCAGGCCGCCAATATTTGCTTCCCGGCACAGCTTGTCCAGCTCCTCGATTTGCTCTGGCGTAAACCCTGTCGTTCCAATGACCGGCCGCACGCCGTAACGAATGGCTGCTTCCGTATTTACATAAGCCGAATGCGGCGCCGTAAAATCTACCAGCACATCGGCCGGCGCCGCGGCAAGGGCCTGTTCCAGATCCTCATACACCGGAACGCCGGCTTCCGGCAGCCCGGCCAGGCGGCCGGCATCGGTGTCGGACGGCGAGCGGTCGACCGCGGCGGCCAGCTCCAGCACGTCGTCCTCCAGCACCAGTTTCACCACTTCTTTGCCCATACGTCCGCCCGCTCCGGATACCATCACTCTGATCTTGTCACTCATCTGTAGAATCCCCGCTTTCTGGTTGAATGTTTACTCAAGATAGTCCTGCAACGATTTCTGTAGATCCCGCATCAATTCTCTTAGTCCCGCATCGTCGGGGTGAAGAGCGATTACTTCCTTCAGGGCGCTAATCGCAGGCAAATGCTCGTTCAGCCTGCTGTATGCGATCGCAAGCCACACATACGCTTCGCCGTACAGCGGATCAAGCCTTGCGGCTTCCCGCAGCAGCGTTACGGCGGCGTAAGGGCTGTTTCCCGTTCCTGGCTCCTCCTCCAGGAGCTTCCGGGCATCTTGAACCAGCCCCATCGCTTGAAGATGCTGCAGATGCAGCCGGTAGTCCTCCCGGCTTCCATCCAGCTTGACTGCCGCCCGGGCATGTTCAACCGCTTTGTCCAGTCTCCCGCTCCGGGCGTACGTAATGGAACAGCGGTACCGCACCTCCGCGTCGGAGGGACTTGCGGAGATCGCCGCTTCAAAACAGTTGACCGCTTCCAGAAAATCGCTGCGCAGAATGCAGCGGTAAGCTTCCCGTACATAGTCTTTGGCTTCCATATGCACCATCCTAGCGGCCTTAGCCGGCCGGGCGTTTGGTACAGCATATGTAAAGAACGGTCAATCGGTGTTTTTTCGGGTCCAGCGGTTTGCGTCCCGGGTGTTGAATTTATGCATGACTTTATCATGCGCTTCCGTCAAGTCGATGCCAAGCGAATTCGCGAAGCAGACGGTGATAAACAAAATATCCCCCAGCTCCAGTTCGATGGAGTTATCGGCTTCGTCCGCTTTTTTCGGCTTCTCGCCGAAGCGGTGGTTTACTTCCCGCGCCAGTTCTCCGACTTCCTCGGACATCCGGGCCAGCATGGCCAGGGGGCTGAAGTAACCTTCTTTAAATTGCGATATATAAGCATCTACTTCTTCTTGGATCTGCTTCAGGCTTTTTTCCGTCAATTCTTTGTCCTCGCCCCTTTGTCTGATATTGCCTTCTGTTTGCCCCTATGTTATCGTAAAGACGTTTTGAAGACAAATCTTTTTTGCCGGAACGGCGGACCCTGCTTCAGATATTAGTCGGTTTGGTATACTTTATAATAGGAAAAGATAATTGTGACCGTTAGCGGAAAGCGAGGAATTCCATGCGTACTTCTAAACTGTTCTCCATGGCAAAAACGGTAGCGCCAATCCTGCTGGGAACTGCCATCTATGCGTTTGGCCTGCTGTATTTTATCATTCCCAACCAGCTTATGGAGGGCGGCGTTACGGGGATTACGATTCTGCTGAACTACGGCTTCGGCATCCCGATTTTTCTGACAACCCTGCTGATTAATCTGCCGTTGTTCCTGCTTGGCTGGAAAATGCTTGGCTCCCGGCAGATCGTCTACACGGGCATTGGAATCGGGGCGCTCACCTTTTTCTTATGGTTGTTTGAACAATTGATCGCCAGCGGCTGGATTGTGCCGTTTACAACCGAACATGATTTCATTCTTGCTTCGCTTTACGCCGGCGTAACGCTTGGTCTGGGTCTTGGTGTTGTATTCCGCTTTGGCGGTACGACTGGCGGTGTGGATATCGTTGCCCGGATCTGCGGCCGGAAGTTCGGCTGGAGCATGGGACAGGTTATCCTGGTGAGCGATGTGGTGATTATTGGCGCCGCGCTGCTGTACATTCCCCGGGAGAAAATTTTATACACCCTGGTTACCGTGTTCATTGCTTCACGGATGATCGATTTTATCCAGGAAGGCGCTTATGCCGCCAAAGCGTTCACCGTCATCAGCGACCATGCGCCGGAAATCGCCGATCTCGTCACCCGGGATTTGGAACGCGGCGTGACGCTGATTCCTGCAATCGGCGCCTATTCCAAACAGGCCAAACACGTCCTCTACTGCGTTGTGTCGCGGCAGGAGATCAGACGGCTTAGCCAGCTGGTCAAATCGGTTGACCCCCGGGCTTTTGTCATCATCAGCGACGTTCACGACGTGCACGGCGAAGGGTTTAAAGAGATATAGCTGCGTCGGAATGGGCAGCCCTACAGGCTTGTCCATCCGCTTGAAGTCACTTTGGACAAAAAAACAGCCCCCTGCCTCTCCGGCGGCCTTAAGGCTTTGGATAGGCAGGGGGCTTGGTTATAGGAAACGATAACCAGGGACAGGCGGCCGGCACTAAAAACCGGGTTCGCCGCGTTCCCCTCTATATTTGCGGATGCCGGCGTATGCCAGCGCGGTCAAGATAAAAGCGGCGGCAAGATACCCCCATTTTCCGTATCCGCCATCATTCAGCGGCAGGGACAATACCGGTTCGTCCTTTTCTTTGCCGAACATGAGCCGGACCGCATCCCTCCCATAGGAGACCGCCTCCCGCATTTGGGACCGTTCAGGCTTGGACGGAGACGTCCCCAGTCCGGAGGCATAGGAAATCCAGGCATCAAACGCATTCACCGCTCCGCTGGCGCCCGCAATCAGCACAGCTGGCCGGATGGTATCATACCGGGTCTGCAGCCGCTCCACGCCCCGTTTCCACTCCGGCTGTCCGCCCGACGCCGCCGCCTGCTCCAGCCGTTCGAAATCCTCCTGCATCCCTTTATAATACTGGGTCCATGTAGGTTGGCCTTCCCGGTTCAGCGCATTGGCGGCAAGCCGGAGTCTTGCTGCGGCATGCTCCGCTTCTTCGGGATTAATTTTTGCCCTGGATATCGCCGCCTGCATGTCCATAATGACCCCCGACAACGCGTTCACACCATCTACAGTGGTTCTCCCCTGAAAAGAGACGGATAGAAACAGCTTGGATACGGTCTCCATCTCCTCCCGGACCTTCGGTATATTTCCCTCAAGGACATAGCTGTACAGCCGTTCCGCCGCCTGCTCCATCCGCTTTGCCGCCTGCCCCGCGTCCAGCTTGGCTTCTCCGCTCACGGCTGGAGCGTCCGCCGATACGGTGCTTTGCACGGCCAAGTGATTCGCCCGAACCGCCGCCTGCGCCGCATCACCGTCCGGTATGGTCAGCGGCAGCAGCAGCAGCACAGCGCCAAGCGCCTTCCAACCGAGCCGCATGAGACATCCCCCCTCTCCTTCAATATATGGCGGGAGGACAACCGGTAGAACGGGGGCTGCTTGGAACGGGCAGCGGCCGATAGGACGGGCAAGTGCCGGTAGAACTGGCATCAGCAGATATAACCGGCATCAGCTACAAGTTGGCCCCTGGTGTCTACCGGCTTCTCATTTCCTGGGTTCTAGCCTATCGTCTTAGCGATGATGCCCGCACCGCCGCCGGAACCGGCTCCTTCCTTGAGAAGAAACGCGCCAGCAACGTGCTGACCACAGTAAGTGCAAAGGTAAAGAGCATCACCGCGTTGACGTCGTCTTCCAGCACGCCGGGCAGCCAAGGATTTACGCCAAACGAGTAATCGACCGTATCGTTAAGCAGCGTCCAGGCAAGCGCCGCCGGGATCATGATCCGGTAACGGAAAAACCGGGCATACAGCAGCGCTTCGGCAGCCATGCCCAGATGCGAGCCAACGAGCATCCAATCCTTCCATTCCAGCACATCCCCTTGAACCCCCCCGGCAAAAATCATGGCAACCGCCCAAACGCCGTATTTTACCGAAGTGACAACCGCCAGCGCTTCGATCAGCGCCCGCACCATCCCCCCTCCCGCACGTTTCGGCGGGTATAGCAGAAAGGCAAGCGATAGGGTGAAGAACAGACTGGCCGTCGGGCTGTCCGGCACAAATGGCAGCAGCGCGCCCATACCCGAAGCGACCGTATATTCCAGTTGATTTCCATACCATATGTAGCCGTAGATCGTCCCGAGGAAATTGACGGCAAGCAGCAGCCAAATCACTCCTCTGTTTCCCAATAAAGCATCGAACCGTTTCTTCATCATTGCGCCGCCCCTGCCTCCAATTGATCTGCAATCGGTGATTTACCGAAGAAGTTACCGAAGAAAAGCCCGACCGTTTTCACGATCAGGCTTTTTCTAGCTTAGCTTCTATTCTACTGTTCGCTTTTTTGTTTCGCAAGCCATTCGGCCAGCTGATCGACATCCTGATCGGTCAGCCCCGCATTGATTGCGGTGTCGTACATCGGAGGCATCCGGTTGTTGTAGCCTTCCTTGATGATGGTCAAAATCGCTTCCTTGTCATGTTTATCGCCCACACCGCGGAGCGCAGGTCCTGCCGGACCCTGCTTCAGGTCGGCGGCATGACAGGAGATACAGCCCGCTTTGGTAAACAGCTCCTGCGCAGGGTCGCCTTCGTCAACGATGGCGAGTGCTTCCTGCTGCCCTCCGCCGCCTGTTGTTTCCGTCCCGCTCGCCCTTGCCTCGGCCGCTTGTTCCTCGCGCTGGACATGCTCGGGGATCTGGCCTGTTTCGGCCATTTCATGCTGATATTGCGTCCAGGCTGTATTGGTCAGATAAACGATCGCTACCAGGGACAGCAGCATTAGCGATGAGGCGATCGGCCGCTTGTAGAAACGCCGCTCTTTGCCAGTGTCCAGAAACGGGGCCAGCAGCAGTGCGCCAAAAGCAACGCCTGTAACACCGATCGTTCCGAGTACCACATAATCTCCGGAAGCATAGGGAAGCTTAAGGTACTGATACAGGAACAGGAAATACCAGTCGGGAATCGGAATAACCGAAGCGCTGGGGTTCGCGGGGAAACCAAGCGGTGCCGGTTCGGATATTGTTAATACAAGAATGCCGACAAGCACGACAACGCCGACCATCCATTCTTTAAGCAGGAAGTTCGGAATAAATGCCTCCGATTTGCCGGGGTAAGCCGTATAATCGGGCGGGGTGATGAAGCCGCTGCCTCTGCGCACCCGTGAATCGCCGACATAAACTACTTTTTCTTTTGAATTGTCTCCGTGTGCCATCCTCTCTTCCTCCTTTGGATTCGCTAGCCCTGGGCGTACGCAAATGGTCTTACAGCGGACCGGATATTCCCTGTCTGCGGATCATTACGAAATGCCCTACGAGCAGAATCAGCAGCACAGCGGGGAGGAAAAAGACGTGCAGTGCAAAAAACCGGGTTAGCGTTTCGGCACCAACGATATCGCCGCCCTGCATCAGTTCCTTCAGAACCGGACCTAAAACGGGAACGGAGTTTGCGATTTCCAGCGTTACGCGTGTAGCGAAATAAGCTTTGTTATCCCACGGCAGCAGATATCCCGTAAGGCCGAGTCCCAGCATCACGAAAAAGATCAGCATGCCGACAACCCAGTTCATTTCGCGCGGCGCCTTGTACGAGCCGGTGAAAAACACGCGCATCGTGTGCAGGAACATCATGACAATAACGAGGCTCGCTCCCCAGTGATGCATCCCCCGCACAATTTGTCCGAAAGCGACTTTGGTCTGCAGATACTCTACGCTGTTGTAGGCGTTCACAATGTCGGGCACATAATACATCGTCAAGAACATTCCGGACAAGATCTGAATAACGGTGATAAAAAAAGTAAGTCCTCCAAAACAGTACACGAACGCCGAGAAGTGATGGGCGGGGTTGACGTGCTCAGGCACTTCATGGTCAGCCACATCCCTCCAGATGGGCGTGATGTCCAGACGTTCGTCAATCCAGTTGTAAACGTTCTTAAACATCGGAATCTACGCCTCCTTGCCGGCGATGGTATTCGGGACGATGCCGCCCAGATACACCCAGCCGTCTCTGATTTCCGTTACGTACTGGTCAAGCGGTTTGGGCGCAACGGCAAGATTTTCGCCGGATTTCGTATAGCGCGCGCCGTGGCACGGGCAGTGATACTCGTCCGGAAAGCTCTGATTGTTGTTCCAGCCCACCACGCATCCCAGATGCTTACAGATCGGTGAAAGCGCATAAATTTCTCCGTTTTCATCTTTCCGGATCCATGCCGTCAGCGTCGCCGTACTGGCATACCACCCGTCCTGCTGTTTCAGCTCAAACGTAAATTCCTGCGGCTGGTCCGTAATGCGGCTGACTTCGGCCACCTTGATGGACTCCCCTTCGCTTTTCTTATGTAGAATCGGGTCCACCGCAAAACGGACCATGGGGAGCACAACGCCCGCCCCCATAAACGCAGTGGCGCCGCCGAGCGTGTAGGTCAAAAACTGCCTGCGCGACATCTCTCTGCGGCCGGGTGGTTTTTCGGGCCGGATTTCCTGCTCCTCGTTGTGGCTGCTCATACTGTGTACAACCCCCTTTTTCCACCATTTTTCCGTTTTCAATGATAAAAATCACATCACATAAGAAGTCATACTTATAATATCTTAGGCTTTCTGGACCGTCAAGAAAATCTCAACTCAGTAAACGGCAGCCAAATGGATTTTATTCATTAATTGTCGATTTTTCGTCACATTTAAGTCATTTTTTACCTGGTCCATAGCCTTTGGATTTCGTCGGACAATATGCGTCTTAACGCCTGGGGGTCAGAAGCCCCAATGTGCGTCCGGGCAAGGACTAAATCGCTTTCAGGAATGTCCTGCGCCGCCAGGCTGCAATCGCTTGTAATCACGACCGCGTAACGGAATGTGCCGGATTTGACATTTCGGCAAATCTCGTTTAATATACGCAATCCGTCTTGCTGTGCATAATGACATGCCGGATAAGTCACCATCCGCCCGGCAAACGCCGTTTCCAAGGGCTCCATAAAATCTCTTAGCCGCTCAAGGGCAGCCGTGGCTTCCATCGGCGTTTCCTTCCCGGTCAAGCCGGTATAAGGAATCAGGCACGTATCGTAATACTTACCGTCACGCTCCCATGCTTCGTTACTCATCTCGCTGAATTTCATCGAATCGGCTCATCCCTTCTCATTTAAATTTCCTTTCAGCGGCATTCCTGCTTATACAAAGCTCGTACATTTAACCCTTCCCTGCAAGCGCATCAGATAAGGTGCGGGGGAACCCATACCAAAGAAAAAGCACCTTACGGTGCTTTCCTTTTTGTTTATTATATTGAATTTGAACCTCTTAAGCGAGATTTTTCAGTTCTTCCGTCAAATTTCTAAACGCCGCTTCGTCTCCGGCAGCCAGCGCCGTGTCAATCTCCCGGTACAAGATGTCGCACCGGCGCTTGCGGAGCGCCTCATCCAGTACCATCTCCGCTGCGAGCCCTAACATCACTTCATAGGTTGCTTTCATTTTGTCCATAGGATACACCTCCGCTGTCTTTTTAGAAACTTCCGTATTCTTTGCCTTTGACGATGTAACTTTCCGCTGTGCGCGACATACGTTCCAAATCCTGTTCTGTGAGTTCGCGCACCACTTTGGCGGGCATCCCTAGCGAAAGCGTATACGGCGGGATTTTGGACCTTTCAGTGACGAGCGACCCTGCCCCTACTAAAGCATATTCGCCGATCTCCGCGCCGTTCAGCACAATCGCCCCCATTCCAATCAATGTGCCGCTGCCTATCCTGCAACCATGGATAATGGCGGAATGCCCCACCGAAACACCGCTGCCCAAAATGAGCGGAAGTGAATCGGCTACATGGCCGACTACCCCATCCTGAATGTTGCAGCGTTCGCCGATAATGACCGGAGCAAGATCGCCGCGCAGTACGGCATTATACCAAATCGAGCTGTCCTTTCCGATCCTCACATCCCCGACAAGCTTGGCGCCTTCGGCAACGTAGACAGTCGGGTCGAGTTCAGGAACTAGATTACGATACGCGATCCGCATAAGCTCCTCCTTCTTCAAGGGGATTTGATTGCCGCGGGCGGAAAGTGACATAAAGCCCCTGCGCCGATTAACCTAACAAACGTTTCGGGTCGGCCAGTTCCCGGCCTAACCGGGTCATAACCAGCACCGTTCCTTCTTCTGTCCGTCCCAGCCGAAGCATGCCTAGATGCAGCATCATGCGCACGATCCGGCGGTCAAAGATAGAAGCGGCATCGTCGTAATAAAACGGCTTGATCAGCCAGCCCACCGCATGTTCCAGCGAGGCTGCGGTCACCCAATCTCCCGCCGCCCGGCTGATCCAATAGACGAGGGAGGGAAGATTCGGTATTGCGCCTTTATAAAGTCTTAACCAAAAGGAGAATAACTGTATCAGCCGATCCGCATTCCCGGCCAGCAGCGCATCCCTGCCTTCTGCGGTCAGCTTCAGCCGCTTCCCATCTTCGGCAATCCAGCGGCGGTGGCGGGCGAAATCATAGAGCAGGGCCAGCCGGTCGGGATAATGCTCGGATGCTCTGCCGTACCCGAATCGCCAGCCTTTGCTCCCCAGCAGTTCCTCCGCTATATGCATTCCGCTCATCAGCTGGGTCTGGCTGCGCCGGTACATCGCTCCTTCGTGGCTCAGCTCCGGTTCGTATTCGCCGATGTAATGCAGCAGATAAGCTAGATCCAGCTCGCATAATCCCTGCTCCTCCCGGTACATGTCCGGTGCGGGACTTGCCGCCGTTTGTCCCCGGAGATAGTCGGCAAAAGCTTCACGAAAGCTGCGTTTCATGTCCTGCGGCAGCTGGTAGAGATAACGTGTGTCCCGTGCCGCCCCGTTGTACAGCCAGCCCCCTGTTTTAAACCGGGCTACGGTTTCGCGGGCCGCTGCCTGGGCGGAAGCCCCGGGTTTTGCATCAAACGACGCGAGCCTGGCCGCGGCCAGAAGATCTTCAAGGGAAAAAGCGTCCCTTCTGTCAAACAGCAGGGTGTTAAGAAAGCGCAGCTCTTCGGGAGCACTCTCACGAATCTGCCGTTCCATAAAGGTACGGCTTCCCAGTCCCGAAAGCAGAGCTTGAATCAGTTCATGTTTGGAGTTGCGTTTGCACTCGAACTCGTAGCGGCCGGCAATGGCGCTCAGCTGCCCGATGTCCGCAAAGGTTAACATATCCGCAAGATTCATCCACATCGCCTCGCCGTTTTACTACCATTATGGGAAAACCGGCTCATTTTATTCCGAAAATAGGTAAAAAAAATAACCCGTGCGCCCGCGGGTTAAAGTTGGTTCTGCAAAATATGGCGCGTACAGTTGTACAGCAGCGGATTCCACTCCTGTTCCTTTTTCTCCAGAATGGTCAGCGACAGGTTGCCGATTCGTTCCGAAAACCGGTCTTTATACAAGGCGATGTACAGCTGCGCTAGAAAACCGCCGTGCGAAACGACCAAAAGGTTGCGGTCCGGATGCGTCAGCGACAGGTCCTCCATAAAGGCGAGTGCCCGGGCTTGAAGCTGATCGTCGGTTTCCTGGCCCAGATCAAGCCGGTTCCAGTCCACGCCCCATTTTGCTTCCCGCTCCGCGGCCGTAAGGCCCTCTACTTGCCCGTATGCCCGTTCCCTGATCCGGTTGTCGGGCTCCAGCAAAGGAATGCCCAGAATCTTTGCAATAATGCTCCCTGTTTCTTCGGCCCGGGACAGTCCGCTCGTGATGCAGCAGTCCCAGCGGTACGGCTCCTCAAGCAGTCTCCGGCCCAGCGTTTCAGCTTGTCTTCGGCCTTCGGCGTTAAGCGGGATGTCACTTTGTCCTTGAATTCTGCCTGCCGCATTCCAGTCGGTCAATCCATGGCGTATCAAGCCGATCAGCATGAAACGCACCTTCCTTTCTAAAGGGTTGTTAAGGGTTTGTCTCCTAATGTACCACGAAACGCCGAAATTGTCTCCCCTGATTCCCTTTATTTGAGCGCACCAAAAAAGCCCTCTTTACAGCGTAAAGGGACTCGCGCAGGCAGGGGCCGTATTAGAGAACGGCCGGATGATATTATCTTCTGTAGCGGTTCAGCCGCCGGAGCGAAAAAAGTGACAGCGCTACGCCCAGCATCGACAGAATCATCCAGTACTGCGGATGACCAGGGTCCATGCTCAGCACCAGCGGGTCAATAATGCCGCTGTTGGAATCCGGTACAATATAGGAAACAGTCGGTCCGCCGGCCACGCCGGTCGGCACAATTCCGCTCTGAGCCGTCTCCACCGCCGGTGCGGGAGATTTGAACAAAGCGAAATACAAAAAGCTGCTCAAAAATATAGCCAGGAAACAAGCGATCCACAAACTCAGTCTGCGGCGGAGCACCGAAGGTTTCCCGGGAGACTTGCCGTCACCCGGCATCAGCCAGGGGCTCTCGAGATAAATGCGCTGCATTACCTTCCGGTTAACGGCTTCGGCCTGTTCCTCGCTTACCTCTTCTTTCAGTTCTTGCATGAGTTCGCCGCTTTCCTGCCATATCGCCCATTCGGCGGCGCAATACGCGCAGCCGGAGATATGGCGTTCCAGCTCTGTCCGTCTTGGATCGTTGGGGGGAGCGTCCCACAAGAGCGGTATTTGGTGCTGCGCTTCCCTGCAGTTCATCTGCTCTTCACCCTCTCAGCCTGTTCGCCTCTTCTTCATAAACAGGCTCGTAGAAATAGGATTCCAGCTGGTGCTTCACGCTGCTTCGCGCGCGGAACAGCAGCGATTTGACCGAGCTGACGCTTTGGTCCAGGATGATGGCGATTTCCTGATAATCCAGCTGGTCGTATTCGCGCAGAATGAGAGCGGCCCGCTGTTTCTCGGGCAGATTGTTGATTGCTTCCCGTACAAGCTCCATCCGTTCGCTGCGCAAAATTGCCGCCTCCGGCGCAACTTCCGCTGGTGCCACAGGCGTATATCCGCTTTCCTCAAGCGATACATTACCGGCGCGGTGCTTGCGCAGCTCGCTGAGGACGGTGTTGCGCGCGATCGTGTACAGCCAGGTGGAGAACGAAGCGTCAACCTCCCGGAAGGAGTGCAGGCTGCGGAACGCTTTGTAAAACGTCTCCGAGCACAGGTCCTCGGCAATCAGCTCCATCTGCGAATTTTTTAACATATGATAAATAAAGGCCAAAATCTTGCGTTGGTATCGGCGCATCAGCTCCGAATACAGTTCGGTGTTCCCTTGTTTGATTTGCTGGATCAGCTGGGAATCGGTCATGGTGGGTCCGTTCCTCCTCGCCATTGTACATCATTCCCATCCGGCTATATAGTTGTACCGGAACGGGAGGGAAAAGTTGCGATAAATCAGAAAAAAACGACGGGGTTCACAATTACAATCTCGAATAAAGGCATCACCTAAAATTAACCAAACCCGCAAAGCTCCAATCCGGGGAACTTGAAACGCGGGAAAATTTCCACAAAATTATGTATACGCAGGCATGCGCCAGGAATGACACTGAAGTCGAAACCTGCTTTAATTCTATAAAAATACTACATTATTGTATCACAATTCGGGCTGGGACGACAGACAGGCTTCTGGGGGACGGCGAACAGGCGCAGCGCAGTGGGCATTTTTGGTTAAACGGCTCAAAAACCGACTCTAAAACTATACCAAATTCTGATAGGTTTAGGCAACTTTCGCTCGTTGGGCCTCATTCGCTCGTTGGGCCTCATTCGCTCTTGGCTTAGCCTTCACCGCCAATCTCCGGACAGCTACCTTCTCCCCAAGCAAATCAAGAGAATATGCAACAGGGCAAAACCGTTAAATGAGCTTGGTCAGAACCGATGCAGTCCCAGCAAATTCTGCTGACAAGAGCCTGTACGCAAACTTTCTTCAGCCATAACCGCATCGAAATCAACGCCAAAAAAGCCTTGAGCATGCTCGCTGTCTTGCCATAGCGGGTTGCCAAGCGCCGATTATTTCTCATTTTATTAAAAGGATTCGATTAAATGCCGTTCTTTATAAGTGTCCTTGGGTAAGCTCGTTACTTTCGCCGGTTTCGCTTGCCCGGAAAGACGGGGGTTGCGTTTTGTCCCTTTAACAACGCAATAAGTGTACCGGTATCATAAGCCCGATTGGCCAGCAGTGTATCGACCCACCGCATGAGTCTAGGTCGTTAATCCGCTCCGGGAACATCCGATCACTTGCTTGTCGTTTGCTTGCTTGTTCGTTTGCTTGTTCGTTTGCTTGCTTTCTTTGCCCCCTTTTACTCCGGCCCCATGCGGATGAACTCGGACTATGGTGGTATCCATCATCATCTGCTCAAAGTCCGGCTCAATGGTAACGTGCTTCAGGATTTCATCCCAGATTCAGACTACTGCAAGCGCCAGAGAAGTATGGGTACAAGTGAACGGACTCAGAAGA
>NZ_JBHOFD010000027.1:0-114087 GCF_046543445.1 Paenibacillus nanchangensis | reverse complement strand
CTCAGACCGGTAGCGTTCTCGCCGACACGCCGCTGCGAGTACTCGAATCCGGGCGTCACCGCAACGTCGATATTCTCTTTAGCACGGCGACGAAAGAGGTAGACTGGTGGGTTATCAACGCGACCGAGCAGTTCGACCCGGGCAGCATCGACAACCTTGTTGACGAGCTGGTAACGATGAGCTGTTTTGCTTGAATCTGTATCATGGGTAAACCTAGTTCTCAATAATATTATAGTTTCTCTATTAAAACATCCCATGTAAGTTCAAGAACCCCTGTCATATTTTGTGGTTCATCTGAAATATATGTTATAACTGCATTCTTCTCTGGTAGCAATACAACATATTGACCATATAAACCATCCATACGATATGAATTAGAATATGAGTTCATCCATATTTGATAACCGTAACCTTGATGATGGTCTGCCGTAGCAAAATACGGGGTAAAATCATTGGTTTTTATTTGGACAGATGTTGCTTGTTCAATATAACTTGAAGGAATAAGTTGCTTACCCTTCCAAATTCCTTTATCAAGAATCAATTGACCAAATCTTGATAATTGCTCCGCTGTTAAATATAGCCCTGAAAATCCTTGAGAAATTCCTTTTGGACATGTATCCCATTTAGGTTTCGGTATATCTAAATGTCTGAATATTTTTTCATTCAAATATTCATTTAGGTTGCTCCCCGTAGTACTGCTTATGATTTTTGAAAGCATATATGTTGAAGCATTGTTATATGTAAAGTGAGTACCTGGTTTGAATATAATCGGTTCAGAAAAGAACAATTGAGAAATATCCCATTCTTTACCGTTACTCCAATCGGCCTTCATAACTGGGCATTCTGCATGTCCAGTTCCCATACAGAGCAAATCATGAATAGTCATCTCTTTTAGATATTCATTTATTGGTACATGTTGAATATCTGGGAAAAAGTCTATAACGAGGTCACTAATTTTAAAATAACCTTCACTAATAGCAATACCGACTGCCATTGATGTAAACGTCTTACTTACTGAATACAAGAGAGTAGGCTTTTCTTCTTTAAAATCATGTTTAGCAATTATATTACCATCTTGTCTAACAATTACATTCAGCACATGAAGATTCTGACTTTTTACGGACAACACTAAATCATTCAATAATTCATTATTCATATTGTAACCTCTCCATCATTTATATCTTTTTCTCTTCCCAGTCCTCAGGTTGTACTGCACGCAATCTAGTTACTCCATCTTGCCAGAAATAATTGCTACAGTTAATATCTTTCATAGAGATCCCTCCAGTAATATGTTTGTTTTGTTTAAATGATTTTCGTTGGTTTCGCATAACGTCTTATTTACGAACTTCGCAAATAATTCTTTTCATAGAGTATTCGCAAAATTATTGAAATATCCTATCAGTCAGAGATCTCCAAATTAGGTTAGTGACAAGAACTTGATCCCATTCCCTACATTTGAAATAAAACCAAAACAAAAAGTCCGCTTACGCGGACAATATTTTCAGCACTGGTCGACATATTGCCGAAGTCGTTTATTTTCTTCGGTCTTGTTAGAATAATATATCATCGCAGCACGTAAAGGGCTGTACGATTTCATCGAGTTTAATCTAGTACGATCAGATACCTTTTCGTATGGGCATTGACCGTACGATCGTTTAGCCTATACTCTCAATATCACGTCTGTAATAAAACTCCACAGGTTGATTACTAGTCATGTCAGGATCAAATATGTAAGCAATTTCTGGCCCGATAGTTCTTATCCAATGTATCGAGTAAATGTACCAAAATGGTATTCGAATGTGCCAGGAAAGACGACTGATCTATCATTTGATCCGGAAGTTGGACATAAGTGCCTGGTTCAATTTCATCACCGCAGTGTTCAATCAGCTTTTTGATGCTGTCATTGCTGCTCTCCAGGTGAAATTGCAGCCCAATCACGTGGCCGTTGTATTCGAACGCCTGATTAGCGCAGCCAAGACTGATTGCAGCTGTCTTAACTTCATCAGGTAATTCAAACGTATCTCCATGCCAGTGAAAAGGAACATACTCCTGCGGAAACTGCTTAAAAACTGCAGAGTTCTGAGACTCTTCCGTCATTTTTACAGGATGCCAGCCAATTTCCTTGTACCGATTGCTATATACTTTCCCGCCAAGCGCTTCTGCAATCAATTGTGCGCCCAAGCATATGCCAAGTACCATCTTCCGCTGCCGGATCGTTTCTTTAATAAACGCCTTCTCGCTGACAAGCCATGGAAACTTCTCCTCATCGTACACCCCCATCGGACCGCCCAAAATGACGAGCATATCGAACTCCGGCTGAAGCGGGAAATTAGTGCTTTCGTATAATAAAGTGCCCGTTAACTCATAGCCTTTGTCCTTAACCCAATCCGATATTCGTTCAGGCGTTTCGAATGGAACATGCTGCAAGTAATGAATTCTCATCTTATTCC
This sequence comes from Paenibacillus nanchangensis, assembly GCF_046543445.1. Taxonomy (NCBI): domain Bacteria; kingdom Bacillati; phylum Bacillota; class Bacilli; order Caryophanales; family Paenibacillaceae; genus Paenibacillus; species Paenibacillus nanchangensis. The sequence continues at coordinate 111,637 of NZ_JBHOFD010000027.1, read as the reverse complement.
ACTTCCCTAAAGTATTTTTTCGTTTTGTTCAGTGCAAAAAGAAGTTGCTCTACATCCTCTTCCGTATTATATAAATAAAAGCTGGCACGGGCCGTAGCACTGGCTCCAAAATGTTTCATCAACGGATGGCAGCAATGATGCCCGGCACGAATCGCTACGCCATACGTGTCCAGCACCGTAGCCAGATCATGCGGATGGATCGTGTCCAAATTAAACGTCACCAAGCCAAACCGACCTTCCTCCGGACCATACATCGTTAAATGATCGATTTGTTTCATTCGTTCTACCGCATAGCTGGTCAATTGCTTGTCATGCGCTTCGATGACATCCAAGCCGATTTGCTCAAGAAAATCGATGGCCGCACCCAAGCCAACTGCGCCTGCGATCATTGGCGTTCCCCCTTCGAATTTCCACGGCAGCTCCTTCCAGGATGAGTCGTATAGACCCACATAATCGATCATTTCTCCGCCAAATTCGATCGGCTCCATTTGCTCGAGATAAGCTCTTTTTCCGTATAACACTCCGATGCCGGTTGGCCCGCACATTTTATGCCCCGAAAAGGCATAAAAATCGCAGTCCAGCTCTTGCACATCCACCTTGATATGGGGAATGCTCTGCGCTCCATCTACCATGACGACCGCCCCATGCTTATGGGCGATTGCCGCGATTTGCTTCACTGGATTGGCAACACCCAATACATTAGAAATATGTGAAACAGATACGACTTTCGTGTGGTCTGTGATCGTTTTTTCCGCCGCTTCGATTGAAAATGTCCCGTCGGCTTGCAGCGGTATATATTTCAAAACTGCGCCTGTCGCCTTTGCTGCTTGCTGCCAAGGAAGAAGATTGCTGTGGTGCTCCATAGCGGAGACAACAATCTCATCGCCTTCTGTGCATACCGTTCGTGCATAACTGCTTGCCACAAGGTTAATGGATGAAGTTGTTCCGCGCGTAAAAATAATTTCCTCCACCCGTTCCGCATGGATAAAACGAGCTGCCTTCGCCCGCGCTCCTTCATAAGCATCTGTTGCGCGTGAACCTAACGTGTGAACCCCTCGATGAACGTTCGCGTTAATTCGTTCATAATAGTGTTTCAATGCCTCAATGACCTGTATCGGTTTTTGCGCCGATGCTGCGCTATCCAGGTAAGCGAGCGGATGACCGTTAACTTTTTGGCCCAATATGGGGAACAGTTTTCTTATGCTAGAAGTATCCAGAATGATCACCCCTTATTGCTGATTCTAATCAATGCTTGATAATAAGCGCTGATCGACCTTTCGATATCCTCGTCTGAATGGGCTGTTGATACGAAATTCACCTCGTATGGTGTAGGAGCGGTTAAAATACCAAGCTCTAGCATAGCTGCATAATACGCCTTAAATAACTGCATATTCGAACGTTTGGCGGTATCGTAGTCAACAACCTCCTGCTCAGCAAAAAAAGCTGAAAACATAGAGCCCACCCTGTTTATTTTGAGCGGTATGCCTGCAAGTTTGGCCATTTGTAAGAAACCTTCTGTCAAATTGGCCGCTTTTCTCTCCAACTCCTCATACACTCCCGGCTCTTCCAGCAATCGTAAGGTTCGATATCCGGCAGCCATAGCGAGCGGATTGCCTGATAATGTGCCCGCCTGATAGATTGACCCGACAGGAGCAACCTGCTCCATAATCTCGCGTTTACCGCCGTAAGCGCCGACGGGCAACCCGCCTCCGATGATCTTACCAAGACAGGTGAGATCCGGATCGATTCCATACAGCCCTTGCGCCCCATGAAAACCTACGCGATATCCCGTCATCACTTCATCAAAAATAAGCAAGCTGCCGTACTGCTTCGTAATCTCGCGCAACCCGCGGAGAAATCCGGGAGCTGGCGGGATCACCCCCATGTTGCCCGCAACAGGCTCGACGATAACGGCAGCAATTTGTTCTCCATATTGTTCAAATAGGAAGCGGACGCTGTCCAAGCTATTATAGGGCGCTGTAAGTGTATGGGCAGCAACACTATCGGGTACTCCCGGACTATCCGGCAATCCCAGGGTAGCGGCGCCCGAGCCTGACTTGATTAATAGCGCATCGGCATGTCCGTGGTATCCGCCTTGAAACTTTACGATTTTTTGCCGCTTTGTATAACCTCTAGCCAAACGCAATGCGCTCATCGAAGCTTCCGTACCGGAGTTCACCATACGCACCATTTCAATAGACGGCATACTTCTGCATATCCATTCAGCCATTTTGATTTCAATTTCCGTAGACAAGCCAAAGCTGGTTCCGTAAAACGCTGCTTCCCTGATCGCCTCTACCACTTCAGGATGAGCATGACCAAGGATCAAAGGCCCCCACGATCCGATATAATCGATAAATTCGTTGCCGTCGATATCGAACACGCGCGCCCCTTGACCTCTCGCCGCAAAAACAGGCGGTAAGTCTACCGTTGAAAATGCACGAACAGGGCTATTTACCCCACCAGGTATCACTTTTTTGGCTTGCTCGAATGCCGCTATGGAACAGGAATCCTTTCTTTTTGCGCTGAGATTCATATAATAGATGCCCCCCCCATTAACTAAATCGCCTTGGCCTGCGCCCAGCAGATTGCCCAAAGGGAATGAGTCCGACCTCCCCATAAAGGCATCTCTTGGCGTCAAAGCAAGCAGCGGAATTTCTGGTAATTTGACATCAATGGCTCCAGCTTCCGCTTTCTTCCGCAGCCTATCCGGTAATGGTTATTCAGCCGTTCCTCTTTTGGAAATCAGACAAAAAATCCGCTAAAGCTTTGCAATGCTCATAAGGAACTGCATTATAAATAGAAGCACGCAAATGTCCTGCATCCCGATGGCCTTTTAATCCCATGAATCCTTCCTGCTCTAGTTCAACAAGTAACTTGTTTTCAATTTCTGGACTGGATGCACGAAAGGTAACGTTCATCATCGATCTGCTGTCCTTATAAGCCAATCCTTTATAAAATCCGCCGCTGTTGTCGAGCACATGATAAAGAAGCTCCGCTTTCTGCTGGTTGCGGACAGCCATCCCTTGTACGCCGCCTTGATTCATAATCCACCTGAGCACAAGGTTCACCATATATACAGAAAAAACTGGCGGTGTATTGTAGAGCGAATGATGGTTGACATGTGTGCGATAACTTAATACATCGGGAATCGCTTCCGGAATGCGCTCCAGCAAAGAGCGGCGGACAATGACAATCGTGACGCCTGCAGGTCCCAAATTTTTCTGAGCGCCTGCGTATATCAATGAAAATCGAGATGCTTCAATGGGACGGGAAAAAATATCGCTAGACATATCCGCCACTAAAGAGACATGTCCGGTATCAGGGAAGCTTCGGCATTGTATGCCGTCAATCGTTTCGTTGGATGTGAGATGGACATACGCCATCTCCTTCGGAATATTCATGTTGCTTAGATCGGGCATCTGTTTGAAATTTTGTTTCTCCCCGCTTGCCAACACGAGGGTCTGCCCTATTTTCTGCGCTTCCTGCCTTGCTTTTCCCGACCATGTCCCACAGTGTATATATCCCGCAACTTTTCCTTCTGTCAAAAAGTTGATCGGCACCATCGAAAATTGCAGGCTTGCCCCTCCGGGAAGAAATAAAACCTCATAATCTGAAGAGAGGCCCATCAACTCTTTAATTAACTGTTGTGCTTCATGATGAATAGCTTCGTATGCTTTGCTTCGATGGGAGATTTCCAGAATGGATGCGCCAATCCCTCGATAATTTCGCAATTCTTCTTGCGCTTCCTGTAATACTTCCGCCGGCAACGCCCCCGGACCGGCATTGAAATTATAGGTATAGACCATAGCTCATCCCTCCTGTAGACCTTCATATAAAGGGAATTGCGATGTGATTTCCTGTACACTTCTTCGTATTTGCTCCTTGGCAACTGAACTCTCAGATTTTTTAAGTGCAAGTCCAATAAGCCGAGCAATTTCTTTCATTTCTTGGGGTCCCAATCCTCTTGTTGTCATAGCTGGAGTCCCGAAGCGAATGCCGCTCGTTATGAGCGGGCTTGCCGTATCATGAGGAATCGCATTTTTATTCGCCGTAATCCCCACCTCATCAAGTATGCTTTCAGCTTCTTTCCCGGTTAATCCGATCGGGCGCAGGTCAAGCAAAATAATATGATTGTCGGTACCTCCCGACACAACGGTTAACCCTTCATTTAATAAGGCCTCCGCCAATACTTGGGCGTTAACCAGCACTTTTTCGATATAAGATTTGAATTCCGGTTGCAACGCTTCGCCGAACGCAACCGCTTTTGCCGCGATAGCATGCATAAGAGGACCACCTTGGACTCCAGGGAAAATCGCTTTATCCACCGCTTGCGCCCATGGCTTGCGGCACATGATGATACCGCCTCTTGGACCTCGCAGCGTTTTATGCGTTGTCGTCGTAACAAAGTGCGCGTGAGGAATGGGGCTAGGATGGAATCCTGCCGCGACAATTCCTGCAATATGCGCCATATCTACAAAGAATAGCGCTCCTACTTCGGCTGCGATTTGAGCAAACGGCTCAAAATCGATCGTCCGCGGATAAGCGCTGGCACCCGCAACGATCATACGCGGGCGGTGCTTAAGCGCAAGTTTTCGCACAAGTTCAATGTCAATACGGGCCGATTCTTCATCAACACCATAAGGCAGAAAATTGTAGAATCTTCCGGAAAAATTAACCGGGCTCCCATGTGTCAGATGGCCGCCATGAGATAGATTCATGCCTAAAATCGTATCCCCCGGTTCAACGGAAGCAAAATAAACCGCCATATTTGCCTGAGCACCGGAGTGAGGCTGCACATTGACATGTTCTGCACCAAAAAGGGTTTTCGCACGTTCTATAGCCAGTTCCTCGACCCGATCCACATATTCACAACCGCCATAGTACCTTCTTCCCGGGTATCCTTCGGCATACTTATTGGTCAGTACCGTACCCGTTGCTTCCATAACCGCTTGGCTCACAAAATTTTCCGAAGCAATCAGCTCTATTTTATTCCGCTGTCGTGCTGTTTCTTGCCAAATGGCGTTCACAATTGCTTTGTCCTGTTGTTCCAATAATTTCACAGTCATCTTCCTTTCCGCCAACGCGTTGCCACAGCAATGATTTTCATGATAGTATAGCAATCAATGGATTATAAATAACTATCCATAAACCATTCATCTGAACAATCCATAATTCCATAATAAATGTTGGAAGTGAATCCGATGCTCAAAGTGAACCGAGATGATGAACGTCCCATTTGGCAGCAGTTGCTTGACCAAGCGATCCATAATATTACGACCGGAAAATGGCCGCCTGGCGAATTGCTGCTCCCGTCCCGCGAGCTCGCGCAACGGATTGGGGTTTCCCGTTCAACCATCCAAAGTGTGTATGAGGAGCTATTCAGTCGCGGATACACCGTAACCTCTCGCCGCGGCGGAACAAGAGTTAGTGAATGGACGTATAAGCCCCACTCTGCAGACGAAGTTCCAGCCCTGGGGCCTGTTCCGCCTGAATTGCCGCTATTAAACACCGCCATCGGCCATTTGCATAGCTGGTTCGGAAACAAAGAAAAGGGTAGAGATGTGATCGATTTCAGTCCTCATGAACCGTATTTAGATGAGCACTTTCTAGCTAATTGGCGGCAATCTTTTTTGCAAGCTTCATCAGAAACAGACCTGGACAGTTGGGCCTACGGCGACGCCTATGGCTATCTGCCGCTGCGAGAACAGATTCAGCGTTATTTGTCGCTTGAACGAGGCGTTCATGTGGAGGTCGATCAAATTCTGCTGACCTCAGGCGCACAACATAGCCTCGATTTAATCGCCCAAGCCCTGTTGCATGAAGGAGCAACCGTATCGGTTGAAGATCCCGGCTTCCCTGCTGCCTGGATGGCGATGAAGTACCGGCGTATGCAAGTTGTACCCGTCCCGGTCGACGAGCACGGGCTATGCGTAGACGGTATTCACCCTGAATCCAGACTTGTGTATGTTACGCCATCGCATCAGTGCGCGGTTGGCGTTATTATGTCGGAGCCTCGCAGGCAACAATTGCTGCATTTGGCTGCGGATCAGCGATTTTGGATCGTTGAGGATGATTACGACAGTGAATTTCGCTATCGCGGCGACCCGCTTCCCACTTTGTTCAGTCAGAGGCCTCAGAACACGTTATATATGTTGAGTTTTTCCAAAATGATCGCTCCCGGTATCCGGATGTCGGCCCTCGTTGGCCCCAAAGAAGCCATTCGTCAGCTCGCTCGCGTCCATGAATTAACTTATCGTCATCTTCCAATTATGGAGCAATTAACGCTCACCCATTTTATTGAACGCGGTCACTTCATGCGCCATATGAGAAAAGTGCGGAATATATACCGGCGTAGACACGCAGCCATGACAAAAGCCATCGTCGCGACAGGTTTGAGCGAACGCTTCATGTTAAGCGGCGCAGAAACAGGGCTGCATATGCTGCTTGAAGCTGAGCCATCGTTTGACGAGGTAACCGCGACGAGCCTGGCGTTGGAAAAAGGAATTCGCATCTATCCGCTCAGCCAGTATGGTTTGGAAAGCAAGCGAAAAGGCTGGATACTCGGTTTCGCTAAAGTTGACGAAGCCGCCATTGAAGAAGGGATTGAGCGTCTGGCAGAGCTCCTTTTGCACAAGTAGCCCTGCCAGAGGTTACTGACCGCGTTCCTGCATCCGTTCATGCTCCCGCAAACTGGATATTTCAATTCCTTTCATCGGCGTCCCCAAATTTCTCGATACGCTTGCGATCATTGCATAATCTTCGTAGTGTGTCGTCGCTTCAACAATCGCACGCGCAAACTTTTCAGGGCTATCCGACTTGAAAATACCAGATCCTACAAAGACGCCGTCTGCGCCCAGATGCATCATTAGTGCTGCATCGGCAGGCGTAGCCACCCCGCCTGCGGCAAAGTTGACCACCGGCAGCTTGCCGGATTCGTGAACCTGCAACAGCAGATCATACGATACGCCGTGCAACTTCGCTTCGTGATACAATTCGTCCTTAGACAGCCCCGTCACTTTGCGAATCTGACCATTGATCAAGCGCAGATGACGTACCGCTTCCACAATGTTGCCCGTTCCCGGCTCTCCCTTCGTGCGAAGCATAGCAGCTCCTTCCTGAATACGGCGTAGCGCTTCGCCAAGGTCTTTAGCGCCGCAGACAAACGGAATGGTGAATTCGCTTTTGCTAATATGGAACACCTCGTCAGCAGGGGTCAACACTTCGCTCTCGTCGATATAATCTACGCCTAGCGATTCGAGCACTTTGGCTTCTACATAATGTCCGATGCGAGCTTTGGCCATCACCGGTATCGATACAACCTTCATGACCTCTTCCACAATGGTCGGATCAGCCATGCGGGCCACTCCACCAGCTGCGCGAATATCGGAAGGCACACGCTCCAGCGCCATAACGGCTGTTGCTCCGGCCGCTTCCGCAATTTTGGCCTGCTCGGCATTCATCACGTCCATAATGACGCCGCCTTTTTGCATTTCTGCCATCCCTCTTTTTACCCGCTCTGTACCTGTATTCATGTTCGTGTTCATATTCAAGCCTCCTGTTATTCTTGTATATGGGCAGCTAACCTTGCGACAAGTCTCCAAAAAGTGCCGCGACACCAAGCAAGGTCATATTAGCGGCTGATCTGACACCAGAACTTTAATCTGACCTTCCCTGCCTTTCAATGCGAAGACAGTACGATCGGAAATGCGGGCTTGTGTCTGTATACCCAAGTATATTAGTGAAACACAACGTCAGTTTATCAAAGTATGGTTTGTATCTATATATCCAAAAATAGTGTATTTGAGCAATCCATAAATCAAAGTCGATTCTCAAGTCCCATTATTCCGTAAATTCTAATGTTGATCATTGACCAAAATAAAACCGCCTTGGTGAAAAGGCGGTTTTGATGAGCTATCTCGTCAGCAATACCCTTTAGATCAATCGATTTAGATTGTTAGTCTATTTCAAATCCATAATCTCGATCCACTTTGCAAACTCTCGTTTTAAATATGTCGCGCAATATTCATCTCGTATCGGCCGTCCCGAAGGTTTAGCGATTGTTCACGACCGTCAAGCATCCTTCCCCTGAATCGATTCCTCTCCAACTAATACCGATCCAAGCCTCAACCAGGTAGCCCCTTCTTCGATTGCAACTTCGAAATCATTGGACATCCCCATAGAAAGATGTTGCACGGGATAGGAAAAAATATCTTTTGCATTAAGTTCATCGCGTAATCGTCTCAATTCTCTAAAAACCGGTCTAGTCGCTTCGGCATCGAGCTCGTAGGGGGCCATCGTCATCAGCCCCACGACTCGAATCTGTTTCATCCGCGAAACTTCCTGCGCAAATGAAAATAAAGCTTCCGGAGAAAGTCCTTGTTTGCTCTTCTCCCCCGAAACGTTAACCTGAATAAAACAATTTACGACGGTATTCAAATCAGCAGCCTTCTTCTCTATTTCTTTCATTAAAGATAAGCGGTCTAATGAATGTATATACTCAAATTTACCGATAATATCTTTTACTTTATTGGTTTGCAAATGACCGATAAAATGCCACGTTCCTCGTGGATGGAAGGTCTCATATTTAGACCGAGCTTCTTGCGTACGGCTTTCCCCGACATGGCCTATACCGGACAACAATACTTGCTCCACGGTTTTCATCGTCGTATATTTCGTCACTGCTATGATCTGGATCTCCTCTTCGCTTCTACCGCATCGCCCGCAAGCTTCGCGGATGCGATGTTTAACCGTGGACAGACGATTTTTCAGATTCATTAGATCCCTCCTCGCTACTTACGGGTTGCTTGTCAAGCATGCCGTCGATATCCTGTTCTGTATGGGCCGTCGTCAGAAACCAAGCTTAGTATTTCGAAGATGAACCTCCAGACAAGTTATGCCGGCTACGGTTGAAGCTGGGTAGCCGGCCATCGTACCGCTTGGACAGTCGGATTTACGCCACCAGCGATGTGCTGAAGTGCTTCCTGGTAAAGCTGTTCAGAACGAGAACGATTCATTATAGATTCAATTCCTTTCTGCATGGACAGACGGCATTCCAGATTCATTGCCCTACGTGTTGCCTGTCAGTCTTTCCCGAGAATCCGTCTCGGTCCCCGCCAATCGTTTTAGAAATGTATTTCTCCAATTCAAGGACAATTCTTCCACTTCGAGGATTTGTTTGATGCCCTCGATATTATCCTTCTCCCGGTGCATAATCCGATTGGCAAATGAAACCGTAATCTCCTTGGGATGACGATGAAGAAGCGATAGTCCGTCGTCTTTAGAGACAACCCCCTCTGCTAGAACGCGGAAGTAAAATCCCGTGTAGCCCGTTTGTTGTACCTTCAAGAGCATATCCGGTACACCGTGCCTGATCGTCAACTTGTAACAAGGCTGTCTCGGCTGACTAACTTGAACGATTGCTTTACCAAGCTCAAAAACGTCCCCAATGCAGACATCGGTTTCCAACAAACCTCTTATCGTCAAATTTTCCCCTAATGCCCCGTACTCTAACGGTCTTTTCAATTCATTCTCCCAAAATGGATAATGTTCGTAGGGATAGACGCATACAGCCTTCTCCTTGCCTCCATGATGAACAAGATCGCCCTGCCCATCCCCTTTAAAGTTTAGATAAGATAGATATAAAGCTTTGTCTGTAGCCGTTTTGAATATCCCTGTGGAAACGTCTTTCTGCTTAAACTGGACCTCCCTTGGCATGCCCACATTTAATGAAAGAATTTCGATAGATGCCATTTAAATCACCTCGCTCAAGATTTTGATCAACAAGTTATCCCAATCATCCTCCACTCCTGCGGGAGACGAATCAAGATATAAAACTGCATCGACCATTCACTATGCGAAAACTGTATAGCATTGCAAAGAAGAAAAACACTATGCTAGTATATCAATAAGTGGATTGGTTACAAACGTCCAATACATATGTATCTGAGCAATCCAAAAGAGACTTAATCTCACTTCATTCTAAACGGGGGAATCAAATTGCTGGAAGTAAACCGGGACGATAAAAGACCCCTATGGCAGCAATTGCTCGATCAGGCCATCGATCATATTACCAATGGTGTCTGGAAGCCAGGACAGCTATTAACGCCCACTCGAGAGCTCGCTCAGCAGTTGGGAGTGTCCCGCTCCACCATCCAAATTGTGTATGATGAACTGCTAACCCGTGGTTATACGGTAACATCGAGACGCGGGGGGACACGCGTTAATGATTGGTTTCAGATCATTGACAAATGCGCTCTCTCGCTTGATCCGCCACAGCTTCCTGAACTGCCGTTGCTAGTCGAACAGTCCCAACACTGGTTTAGAAGTAAGGATAAGCAGGAATCGGTCATTGATTTTAGTCCCTATCAACCTTTTGTTGATACGCAGTTGTTAAAAGCGTGGCGCAAATCGTATTTGAATGCCTCTTCCCAATCCAATGTTTCTTCCTGGTTTTACGGGGATGCTTATGGCTTTGAGCCGTTACGCCGACAAATCCAACGATATTTATCGCTAGAACGCGGGATTCATGTGCAAACGGATCAAATCTTGCTAACATCCGGAGCCCAGCACAGTATTGATCTCATTGCACAAACACTTTTGAACAAAGGAGATACCGTAACCGTCGAGGACCCAGGCTATCCCGTTGCTTGGATGACGATGAAATACCGGAAAATGAAGGTTACTCCAGTTCCGGTTGATGAGCACGGCCTTGTCATAGAGAAGGTGCCCGCTGACGCGAAGCTCATACTTGTGACCCCGGCTCATCAGTGTGCCGTTGGTGTAATGTTATCAGAACCACGCAGGCAACAGCTTTTACATAGAGCCGCTCAGCAACGTGCATGGATAGTCGAGGATGATTATGACAGTGAATTCCGGTACCGTGGAGATCCGATGCTCACTTTATTTAGCCAACTTCCACAAAATTGTCTCTTTTTAATGAGTTTCTCGAAATTGACCATGCCAGGCATTCGCATATCCGCTATTGTTGGCCCTGCCGAAGCCATTGCACAGCTGGCTCGCGTGCAAGCATTCACCTATCGCCACCTCCCGATCATGGAACAAGTGGCACTTGCACACTTCATCGAGCATGGGTATTTTATGCGCCATATGCGACGAGCCAGAAATATTTATAGACGTCGTCATGAAGTCATGCAAAAGGCGATTACAGCCAGTGGTCTCGGAGATAAGTTCACCTTGCGGGGGATTGAAACCGGCTTGCATGTACTATTGGAAGCAGATGAATCGTTTAACGAGGATACGATGACCCTTCGGGCACTTCAGGGCGGAGTTCGGGTACACCAGCTTCATTCCTATTGTTTGGAGAGTAGACGCAAAGGGTGGGTATTGGGCTTTGCCAAGGTAGACGAAAGGCTTATCGAGGAAGGCATGTATCGACTTGCTGAAACGGTCTTGTAGCATGCTCTAGATATAACACATCATCCTGTGATGTAAGGGTCTGTCAATAATTTTGTGTAAACCCACCAATGATAATCGGCCCTCACCCACCGGATAGGCGTAACGAAGGAATAAAAGGACATAGACCCGTCGAGAAATGGGAGTGAAAGCCTCCGGCGGTACGTGGAGCAGCATGCAGCAGAACAACAACAAAAAAGGAGCGAAACCTCGCCCCTTCTGTTCCCGCATGCCTTTCGGTTTCCCTACTAGACAGTACACAAGCCTTATCTGTCCTGAGAATGAATTATTCGTTGGTGAGTCTCTGTTGAGAGCAGCCTGAAAACTTGTGGCGGGAAAACTTGCCGTTACTTATGGTACGGTTCCCCGTGCTGTGCAACGGCAAGTTTTAAGGCTATGCTTTGGGGTATGCCCTATTCCTCAGCAGAATGAAGCAATCCGGTTTGTGCTTCTACCGTGCCTTTGGCGTCATATCCACCCAAATGACTTGTCATTTTCGGGAAACCGTATACCTCTTCAATGATAATTTTTACAAATCCACCTTCTTTACCTCCCACAACAAACTCATGCACCTTAATCATCTCACTTCTTATAGAGTGGTGAGGTATCATTTAGCTTAATTTCTCCGCGTTCGTATTCAAGCCAAGAATCTCAATCACCTCGACTTGTCCCAACCTTCTTGAACCCGCCATGAAATAGCCAATGACTCCAACGTTAATTCGATTTATGTGAACTTCTCGTCTCATCTCGGGGAAAAGTATCCACATTGTTGCAGTGCCTTGTTTGGGCACCGGGAGATTTCTGTCTAAAATAATGTTTCCGCATTCATCTTCAAATTCAGGATGAATTGCAAATATGCCCGTCTCTTTGATGTCATCTCCGTCATATGCAAAATCACAACGCAACCCCTGAAACACAGGAAGCTTCCGTCCGCCCTCGTCTTCGGAATAAATACGATATTTTATTTTAAAATCAGGAGGGTGATTTCGGACTTTCTCATACGGAACCCATACTTCCATGAAACAACACCCTCCTCATCTTCCAATTAGTTGCACAAGTAAAATGTACCATAAAATGCGGCGTCTTATAAACTGTCTGTCAGTTCATTGATTTGAAGTAACCTTGCATCATTGACCTGGAGCCTCTGCTGGACACTGTAAGTCAGCCCAGCCGCCATCCCCCTTGGAACGTTGCGCTAAGTGGCTGACAGCAGGACAGCATACAATGTCCGTTCCTCCACTTCAATGAACCGCCCCGCTTGCAAAACTCTATCTAATAAATTCATCGTAATTATTGACTTTCAAAAAATTTAAGTTATTTTGTCTTCGACGAAGGAGGTGAAAAGCCAATGTTTTATACCAATGATTTAGTGGTGCGAAAAATTCGTAGTCTTCAGTTAACGATTAACCTGAAGATGACAGTTGATTAGGATGATCAACTGCCTTCCTTAACTATATGGGTGATTATACATCAATTGGAGTGAGATAACTTACTCAATGTATTTTACGCCTCACCGGATACGGGCTCTGACCAATCGGTTTGACCTGGTGTCAGTGCCAAGTGCACCAACAGGCTGTCCCATTACATGAAGAAAGCAACCAATCTTGAAGATCGGTTGCCTTCTAGGTTTTAATAAGGTATCGTTTGTTCGTTAGTTTAATGACGGTCTGCCTATTTTGCTCTTGTTTCGAAGCCTGGTCACAGCGTCCTTATCTTCGAATATTATTCTGTAATTCATTATGCAACTTAATTTTTGAAAATCACGACCATATGCTTGCTTCCCATATATTCAACGGAAGTATTTAACTGCACCGCCACAAAACGAACAGGAACGAATGCACTACCGTTCTTCAGAAGTAAAGGAGCATCTTGCATTACCGTTTGCTGGTTTACTTTTACCTGCCTGTTCCCTACAGTCCAACGAATCGTTTTACCATCCTTCTGAATCGTTACTTCTTTGGTGCTCTGGTTCCAATTCACGGTTGCCCCAAGCTTCTCAGAGATGAAACGGATCGGCACATAGGTACGTCCCGACTGAATGAATGGCGCTGAGGTAATACGATAAGCACTTTCTCCCACATAAGCTGTCGTGCTGCCGATCACCAGGCGTTGTGTCTTACGCTGACCGCCAGGCAACTCATTTCCTGCCAGTTTCACGAATAATTTATATGTTTTCGATCCCTTGCTTAAATCTAAATAGTTATTTTGCAGCGCAAGTGGTTCAATGAATGCCCCCGTATCATAATACGGAAAAAAATTACGTTGCTGGATCGGCTCTAAATCCCACACTCGATTGTTTTTTAAATAGAGGTAACTCAAACTTTGAAGATTTCTCAACGGCTCCAAATCATAGATCTCGTTAGATGTTAAATTCAGAGTAACCAAGCCAGTTGATTTAGACAAAGGAGCAAGATCTTTGATGTTATTATTCGCAGCTTCGAGTCTTCTAAGCTTAACCAATCCTGCTAGCGGCTTTAGATCTGTGATCTTGTTGGAACTTATGAATAATGTACTCAGATTGACTAGTCCCGCTAGCGGTGAAAGATCATTGATTTGGTTGCTAGCCAGAGATAAATCGGTCATCTTCGTTAACTTTCTGAGGGGTTTAATATCCTCAATTTGATTGCCACTCAAATCCAAAGTCGTCAAATTTACAGCATCGGATAGAGGTGAAATGTCAGTAATTTGATTTCTACTTAAAGAGAGCTTCGTCACATTGACTGCATACTCCAAACCCTGCAAGCTTTTAATTCCTTTACCCGATAAAGGAACGTCGGTCAGTGATTCTAAATCCTCTTTTGTTATAGATTCTTCGTCGTTTTTATTCAATAATGACTTAATCGCTTGTTCTAGGTTGATATCCTCAAAAGCCAAAGGCTGTTGGTTAAATGCCTCCATGTAAGCCTGGCCTGGTAAGCTCAAACATAGGACTAAAATAACTAATAATCCAGCAAGGTATTTCTTCATTCTGACCATTCCTCTCTAATCACTGTATAAACTAGTCAATAGTTGCTTAGATTAAGACGTAATTTACAAAGAAAAGTTGTATGAATGAAGAGTGTTGTAATTTATTGTAAATTTTTGCCCATTAGATGAATAAAAACAGCCAATCCAATGATTAGCTGCTTTCTTGTTGTTATTGAGCTAACGTTTCCCGTTAGCCAATATCCAGATATGGTGATAGACGGTTTATCCCCCATATACCACGTACCTTGACCGATTCTGGACAAAGAAGTCCCAGCAGGAAGGGTTATCACGCGCCGGCCCCCTTATTTTTTATATTTGATTTTTCCCGCAGAGCCCCGTGTCATATCATCAACTCTTCCTCTATCGGATATTCCCATAGTCCCAGTTTACCCTTCGCTGGAATATAGGGCTTCAGCAGACGGAAACCCGCTATTTCCCACGCAAAATAACCTGGACTGTAATCGCCTAACAGGAAGTCCTCACCCGTCACAACCTTCCCGCAATCCAGAATGGCTGACGTATCATTAGCGCCAATGACCTGATAACAATTTGTAAGCTTGCAAGTTGCAAGGATCACCCCCGTAGGGACGCTTTGTTCCGTATAGCCATTCTTGGCGAGTAAAGAACGCATGGGTTCATATTTGCAGGCCTGCTTATCGACTTTCTGGCTGGCATGAATGGCCAGCGGTCCGCGATACTTGGTTTTCCAGGATCTGGTTTCATATAGAGTCTCGCCTTGGACAAGCAGAGTCGCCCAAGGTTGAATCATGGATAGTACTTTCATTCCTCTACGCTCCATTATTGTCATAATGAATTACTATTCCCCAAACATTCTCGAGACTTTCCATTCCCGGATAAAAGGATGCCATCCCTCCGTTCGCAATAGACCTTTGGGAACAACCTCTGTTTAGCACGCTCAATTAAACCTGAATTTCGTTTGCGATTTGACGTAGACCCTATTCGATTGACGTGGCCGGACGTCCGTCCAAGCAGCTTCTGAAGATCATTGCTTTCGATTTCCAATCGCCATCGCGGAATGCACTCTGAATTCCAACCAGTCGGAACGATCAGTTCAGGTATAACTACGCTGCGCATTATTCTGGCATAGATTTCGTCATCCGTTCCAATTGAAACAGTTATAAAGTCAAATCTATTCAGGAGTCTTGGGGGAGTAAGATGTATGAGCATATGGTGCTGTTGAAATTCAAGCCTGATGTTTCTATTGAAGAGCAAGAAGACGCTGTCAAGCGCGCACATAACTTTAAGGGGGAAATTCCAGGTATCGTCGTAGATTTTAGCGCGGGGATTACGTAACGGAGGAAATCGAGCGCTGCAGGGTTTTACACTGGGGATCCGAGTTACTTTTGAGAATCAGCAGGCTTGCCGGCAAAGTCGCCATGGAAAATTAGATATTGTGGTGAATAACGCGGGGATCTTCTTTACCAAAACTATTGATGATGTGATTTTTGTATTGACGACGTCCTGACCCCTTAGAGTCGCTGCTAATAATTGTGTGGCTTGCCGAACACCTAATGCAGTGACGTCCCGACGGGCTTAGGGAGCTGGATGAGGTCACTCGCTTCTCAGAGTGACCCGAAGCGTCGATATGGTGTTAGTCAAAGGAAGTTCTGGAAGCAGCCATTGCACTTAAGGCCTTCTCAAAATAGCTATATACTTCATCCGCAATTCGCAGAAAATCCTCAATAAGCACATTATTACTATCCAAGTAACAAGCATACAGATAATCAACTAAAGCGGAGTCAATCTCACAATAGTTTAATATGGCATTCTTCATCTCAATAATGTCATCTTGCCATACACCTGTATCTTCTAAAACCAAAGAGTATAAAGCACGAATTAATCTCTTAGAGTAACCTTTAATATATCTAGTTTTCATTGTGTTATCACTAGCATTAGAAAGTAAACTACGTCTACGATCTACTTCCTTCTTGGTCTCTGTATTTAAGTCTAAAATGAACTCTGGAGAAATAATTATCGGTGGTACTTTATCACCAACGTCATCACCATATATGCAAACACAAATTATTTTTACCCAAAAACCCCAATCATTTGGTTTACTTAATACATCGTCAATCGAGCAAACTGTCGTATCAATCGTAGTTAATACTGGATATTCTTTCAAAAGACTGTCATTAATATTTGACAATCTTTCGTAATTAATATCTTTAGGATTTACACATACAATAGTAAAGTCTGCATCTGACTTAAAAGGCTTAGCAGTTCCTTTTGGAATCGAGCCACACATATAAATGCTATGAATCTTACCTTTAAATTCGGTAAGTAGATTATCTATATACTTATCAACAAATTCCTTATATTCACTTTGTATTACCATTCTATTTATAACTTTTTCTAATATCATATAGACTCCTCCTAAACTAATAACTTCTCTAACCAAATCCTCATTTTCGACTTGATCATTTCCCCTCACACTTAAAACTAATTACAGAAAATACCGCCACTTACATAACACAGAAACCTGCGTTGGACACGGGTTCTTATTCTAGAAGATAGTCAAAAGGAAGTGCCTCTTAAATTTGTGCTGTATTCTAATGTAGATTCATACTGAATTAACTTAAAAAATGCCCTTGAGGATGCACGGAGCTGATCCTCCAGTTCTTGTGCTCGATCCGCTGAGAATCCAACCACATTATACCTTTGGTTAGTACGTGATCTAATATCATTCGTAGTGAGGATTGAAGTTCATCTTTATTACTATACGCATAGACCTGCTGATATCCATTCTGCTGCATCCAGACTTGTACATCCCAAATATAGTAAGGAGGATAATACAATAATCTTATCTTTTTGCTAATTATATCTTCATCCTTATCACCCCTGATCATATAACGGTAGGAATCTATAGTTTTGTAAAAGGTAATATCCTTATCCCGAGCTTTCTTCGATCGTTTCAATAAACAGTCCCCGCGTACCCAATGAAATCCCCCCCATCTCACCAAAGATGTTTCCCTCACTCAAGATATCCAAAGTGAACTGCTTTTCCCTCGTGATTTAGTTGATAGAGGTGCACTCTTCCTTCCTTCACAAAGTATAGCCCTGTTCGCGCAGAGACTAACATCTTGGTGACCATCGTCTAGATCCATATTACTACGAATATCTAAATCGGCATAAAGATGATTTATTACCGCCCTTTAAAAATTGAACGCATTTCAAGTGTTTGTTAGATTTTTATAGGATTATCCTGCCCGCAGCGCAATGAAGCTGCCGATCCGCATCAGCAGCTTCAAAATTAAATTAACTTTTAATCATTCTATTTGCGTTAAATTCCTGTGCACAATCGTTTACAATGAACTGGAGTTAAAAAGCCACAGCCTGCACCATTGTTTTTGCAGGCTGCGGCTTCTGCATGGGGCTGCCGTTACTTTTTCCCCTGCGCTTGCTGCGTAGGACCATAATTGGCGGCCCCGGTAAAATGAACATCTTCCGCGGACGGATAGTATTTCGGTATGCGTAAGTCTCGCTGGTACAGTCTCAGGTGATCTCCGCGCGGGAAAATATCAACGACATCACAGCCTCTCCATGACACTGAATATTCCTCGCCGCGCACTGTCTCTTTCACCATCGCCGTCTCCAAAGGATGCACCAATTCCACAACGTCCCCTGCTGCTGCGTTGCGGAAAATAGCCAGATCGCCTTCTCTTAAAGGTTCGCAGGCTTTACCGTTGAGCTTGCCGCCGAGTTCCTGGCCCATCCAGTCGTAAACCCGCACTGCAACATCACATTCCCGCTTGGCCGTAACGGAAATGCAGCCTTTTTCAGGATAACTCATGTTCACCATGGCTTCCTCAGTTTCCTTATCAACGGGAATATTGACGATAACTATTCCATCGCGGAATTCCACCGACCGGTTCCATACCATCTCCAGGGCCACCGGAGCCATACCAACACAGCAGCCAGCAATAGAACGGAACTTGGACAACGAAATAGAATTGACTAGGGAGCCTCCAGTGAAGCCGCCAATCATCCTCTTGTCAATTTCCCTGTAGGTAATCCCCTCTCCGTCAGGTCGGGTATGATCTGTAACTACATAGGATGACACCTTTAGCTGATTTTCCACCAGCTGGTTCCGCGCAAACAAGGTCATGTCCTTCCAATATTCCTCATACCCTGACAAAATCAGTTCATTGGCGCATTCGATCATGTCCTTAATGCAGCAGGTTTCACAGTGCTCCTCATGCAGTGGATGCCACTGGGCATATTCGGGCACCCATCCGAAGGAGGAGGACAAGGAACGGATATAATCATATATCCCTTTACCTGCGGCAACGTACCGATGACTACCGGTGATCCGGCCAAGCCGGACTAGCCCGGATGCAACCCAGCCTGCCGAGTGGACATGGCCGAAAAACTCCATTTTGTAATTAAAATAACGTGATGGTCCTAAGAGGTGGTTGGCAATGCCAACAGCCAAATCAAGCGCAACCTCATCCCCGGAAATTTCATATCTGCGTACCAGTGAGTGAAGCACAATGGCATTGCGGATTCCCTGTTCTCCCCGCCCGGTGTGCCTTGTCAGATCGAACCCGCCGTCTTTCAAATACACGTCATTGGGAAATTCGTAAACGGGCTCCTTTTCCTCAAAATCGCCAGACCAGAAGGTTCGGATCTTCCTTTCAATCACAAGGGAGCGGAGCCCTCTTACAAGCTCAGATGCCCGCTTCTCCGCCTCCTGATCTCCGGGATCGTTCTCCAGCATCCTGTTCAGTGCCGGAAGAATATAACCCATTTCGTGAAAGGAGCTGTGGTTCGTATGGCTCCAGGGATACGGCTCATGAAAACGCAGCCCGTGTTCTCCCCAAGATTTCATAAGATGGCGGTAGAAGGATTGCTGAACCGCGGCGCCTTCTTCCGTCTTTAGCATTTTCCGGGCGGCATCAATGGCTTCATACCAGGAGCCAACCAACTCCGCGTCGTCGACCCGGCAGTGAGCTGCTTCAGCAGGCTTTTTATGGGGCAGTACAAGCCAATACGGCAGGTTGTCTGCCTTTTCGTCCACCATGGATGTCAGATACCCCAGAACAAGCTTCGCATTTTCTAAAGGCTCAAATTTTTCGTATATTGAATTAGAAATTTCTATCCCTCCAAGATTCCCCGCAGGTTTTTCATACCGATCATAATGTGGACTGTCCTTGGAATGTAACTCTGCTTTTGGGGGAGGTTTATATGCTTTTTTTGTCTTTACTCATTCAGCGTATATAGACGGATAAAGCGCTCAAGTATGGCGGACACTTCAGCCCGGGTGACAACATGGTGAGGCTCCAAAAGGTTTCCTGGCCTGCCGTTCAGGATTCCCGCAGCTGCAGCCCAGCTTATGGCATCTCTTGCCCAGGCGGAGACCTCACCGCTGTCTGCAAAGTTCTTCCTGTTACTGGTCGCTGCAGGCTGTCCGGCGTACCGGTGCAGGAGCGTGATCAGCTGCTCCCGGGAAATGGCAGCCTCCGGGGCGGTCCCGTCGCTGATCCCCGCGGCCACTGCCCAGTCTTGCGCCTTGGGGCCGCCTTCGGTCTGGGCGCCGTCCAGCCGGGCAAGCACGGTGAAAAGCATGGCCCGGTTCATGGACGCCTCGGGGGCAAATTTCCTTTGCCCCGTTCCAAGGAACAGTTCGCGGCTGGTGGTAAAGGCAATCGCCTCGGCAGCCCAATAACTGTCCGGCACATCGCTAAAGGTGATCTTATTGTCGAACAGTTTTATCCTCATGTCGCCTTTGACCAGGATCCTCAATCCATCTTTCGTTAGAACGGAAAATCCAATAATTTTCCTGGACCCGTCTTCTCTAACCGAATAGGCTGCAGTCGAAGCGGAGGCATTTTTGACGGGAATGGTCACCCGCGCTTGCGCCACGCCTTCGGGCAGCTGGACGTCGGCCGTTACTTCCCCCAGAGAATTCATGGTGGTCTCCACCTTGACTCCCTGTGTATCGGTGACAATGGAACGGCTGCTTCCATCAGGCTTGTGCACGGTTTCGCGTTTGCTTCCGTTCTGCTTTGTGACAACCTCGCTGAGAGTACCATTGCTCTCTTCCGTTATGACTTTTGTATCGCCATTCGGCCAGATGGTGGTCTCCGTAACCGTTCCGGTTACCTGGTCGATGACTCTGGTAGTTGTGCTGCCGTCTCCATTCTTTATTGTTGTGGCAGCCGGCGCAGCCGGGACAGCAGGTCCGGTGCTGCCGCTGCCGCCGCTGGTCTCTTCGCCGCTTTCCATGCTGTCGGTATATACACTTACGGTCACTGTGCAGGTAGCGGTGTAACCGCCGTCCGCAGTGGTTGCCGTTATCACAGCTGTACCGGCGGCATGAACCGTCACAAGACCGCGTTCATCCACCGTAGCAACAGCCGGGTTAGACGTGCTCCACGCCACGCTCCGATCGGCTTCAGCGGGTTTTACATTTGCTTTGAGCTGGATCGTGGAGCTTCTGTGGTTGGTATACAGCTGGGCGCTTGTATGGTTTAGGCTTACGCCTGTGACACGAATCGGTTGTTGATAAGCCGTAATGGTTAACTCCACGTGAGGACTGGCTTTATGGGTTTCCGTCTCATGATATCGAACCCAATACGTCCCAGGTGCCAAGTTTGCGATGACGGTCTCATTCTCCCCTACGCGTGACCAGGTGGCCCCAGCGTCCAATGACCATTCCATGGAGGCATTTACACCCGTGATCCGCCCGTCCTTGGCTTTTATCGCTGTTTCGTCGGTTTTTTCAAGCCCTTCGGGCGCAGTCTTCGCTCCTCCTGTAATCACTGCTTTGAAATCATCGAAGTCGATGGATGCATTGGCGTAGCCGTCGATGCCGAACAGCTGTCCAATCAGCTTGTCGCCGCCTGTGTGGCGGAAGGTGTAATCATTGGCCACCGCGATATCGTTGATATAGACGGAATACGTCTTAGCCTCCCAGTTTGCCACCATCTTGATTTTGTACCAGGTATGGTTTACGACGTTTTGGACGGCTTTCTTGGTCCCCCCATCCTGCACGATAAATTTATCCCTATCAAAGGCCGTGACCATAGAATAGTTATTGGTACCGCTGTCATTTCTAATCATGGCCCCATTGGCGTACGGGAAATTGCTGTTTACTCTGGCGCGATATTCGATAACGATGCGCTGACCTGCTTCAGCCTTTACCTCGCCTACATAAGGCAGGAGCAGGTTGGCCTTACCCGAAGCTGCCGTTGTGGCCAGCCGCAGGAATTTATTCCCGTTTTCTTCTTGTATGGTTGCGGTTGCGCCATTGGTCAAACCTTCGGCGGTGAAACCGTAAGGGTACTTGCCTACCGTATCGCCAGAGAAATCCCGGTAAGCGTTATAAACTATCCCATCTTGTATATTGTGGAGCGAACCTAACAGAGCGGCTTCTGCTTCAGCAAGATTATCCAGCTCCTTCTCAAATTGTGTTTTGCTTAGCTCCGGATCTCCGGCCCTCTCCTCCGCTTTATCAACCGCGGCAACGAAGGCGTCATATTTGGATGGATTGTAGTTGCCCAACCCCTCGCCTAAAGGATAGGAGAAATTGGCCAGCTTATTGCGGAATTGGTTTACAATTTCGTCAAGGCCCCATCCAGGAACAACTTCTACGGGAACTGTGGAAGGAAACACCCGGTCACCCGCTTTTAGAAGGACAAGCACCTGAACTGTGCCAAGGGAACTGAAGTCAATCTCTTCCGGCTCCCAGGCTACAACCTCCGCCTGCATCGGCTCGCTATTGTAGACAACATCCACAACGCGGGGCGGCTTAGGGGCCACTCCGGAAGGCGTCTTCACTATTGAAACTACACGAACCGCATCAGCAGCAGCAGTTACCGTCACTTTAAATGCCGCTTTTTTGCTGTTATATTCGGCAGTAATCAAGGCTGTCCCCGGGTTAACCGCATATACCGTTTGGGTGACCGTATCAGACTGAATCCGGGCCACCTCGGGATCGCTGCTGGAATACTGAGCATCTGCTGTCACATTCTGCACTTCATAGTTGTTATAGCGTGCTGTCACCTGCAGGGGGCGGCTTTTCTGTCCGCTGGCCAGAATGTTGTCCACCCCCCCCAGGCTAACAGACTGTACGGATTTAGGTTCAGCAGCAACTGTAACGTTGGCCGTGGCTGTTTTCCCGTTATAGCTTGCAGTGATGGTGGTGCTGCCTGCACCGACAGCCTTAACTTGAACTCCTCCGTCAATAACAGCAACCTTTGTGTTGGAAGAACTGAAGACAGCGCCGTTATCAACTGGGGTATAGGTAGCGCCTGTTACCGTATAGAGGGGTAAACTGCGGGTTTCCCCCATCCCCAGCGTAAATCCTGGAGTCTCAAATAAAATTTCCGCAGTATCCAGCTTGAACAGATCCAGACTGTCGATCTCGGCAAAATGGTTACCCTTTGAGAACCGGATAACGTTGTCGCCTTCCTTAAGATAGATCTTTGCTGTGGAAGCTCCCCAACGATTCGCCCCGGAATAGACGATGTTCAAATTGGCGCCGGAGCTGCCGTTGACCGACAAGATGTGGGAGGCTTCCGCCGCATTGGATGAGCCGTTGGCATTGCGTACAGACATCAGATAAAATCCGGTCTCCGGCACGTTTACCGTAAACTGGGCATAGTCATTGGCATTGTTGAGGTTAGCGATCTTCATCCTGCCCGAAGCGGTGTTTTCCCGCCGGACCGCCGGAGAAGTTTCGCCGCCCGGGTCTTTTATTAGCAGTGCATCTTCTGCCTCATAACGCTGCCGCGCCGGCTCACCGGAAGGCACAGCAATCGGTGTGTTTGGATCGGCGGGTTCCCCAAGGTTCGGCGTGTTATCGCCGTTCCAGCTAAGTTTCTGTGTATGGACTTTGCGGGTCCAACCTGACCCCGGCCAGCGGGCGGCATGATAAATAATCCAGTCCTCGGTGCCGTCGGGCGAGGGGACGATGCTGTGGTGGCCCGGCCCGTAAACCCCATTGGCGCTGGAGAAAATCGGCTTATCCTGCTTGACCCAAGAACCGGGATTCAGCAAATCGCCGCCAATTTTTGCCGTGATCAACCCAAGGCAATAACTGTCCGTCCAGCTTCCGTTGGCGGAATAAACCAGATTGATGGTGCCGCCTTTTATCGTGACTTGGGGGCCTTCATTGATCCTGCCCGGTGATGTTTCCCAATCATGCTCAGGCGTCGAAATCAGTACCCGTTCCGAGCTGATGGTCCGTGGATCATTCATTTTTGCGATATATAAGTTTTGGAAGCTTCCGTCCGTTTCTTCCCAGCCTGACCAAATAAAATAGTGCTCCTCATTTACAGTCAGCACCGTGCCGTCAATCGCCCAGCGGTCGGTGGAATCAGTGATCTTCCCTTTGAACTCCCAGTTCCCTGTCAGCGGATTATCACTGGCGTTCTCCAGCACGTACATGCGATGGTTGGCGTTGGTTCCGTTGTCTGCTGCAAAATAAATGTACCATTTGAATTGGCCATCCGTATCTTTGAGATAATGCATTTCAGGCGCCCAGACATTGGAACTGTACATGGTGTCCTTAACCGGTGACCAGGCTAGTCTTCTTTCGCCCGCATCTATGCCGGTGATGGTCTTCGCTCTGCGGATATTGATACCGCTGCCATTGACAAAAACGTTGTAGTAATAGCCGTCCTTGTGTTTGTAAACCCATGGGTCGGCTCCTGTCTGCATGATGACATTGTAGAAATCCGGCACATTTCCCCCCCTCCGTACGGATGCCAAATCTTGCGTTTCCAGCGCCGATTCTGCAGCAACTGACCCTCCGCTCCATTGCGGAAGCAGCAGCAACACCGCGAGACAACATAGCAGATACCTGAACCTTTTTTTGACCATTCGCATTCCTCCCCGGGATCATAGATCGTCAAGCACGGTTCCTGAACTTGGCCTTATTGATTTATCCAGCCAATAGCCTCAGTCTACCTTCCGGACAATATCTTAAAAAATGTACTATCTTAAATTGTTTTTGTAACCGTTTTAGAAAAGACGTGCCGGCTGCTGGAGGAGCCTCGATATTCATCCTAGCCGCTTCGGAGTTTAGCCTCCATTCAGCTGCAAAAGCTTGCTGACAGCAAAAAAGGACACCATCCCTATTTAAGGTATGTGTCCTGTGACTGTCTCTAAAGCTGCAGATATGCTGCCTGCTTCCCCTATTTTGCCTTCCCGGCAACGATTTCTTTTATTTTTTCCAGCGGAACTTTGGGAACCCGGTCATAAGTCAGCAGACCGTTGATCTCCTGTTCCACATCGGTCAGCTGGGTATAACACATGCCTTGGACATGAGGCGATTGCAGCAGCGGCTCGATTACGTCGGCCAGCTTAACCAGGAAATCCTCGTCGTTGTCCGCACCGGAATAGCCCCAGCCCTCCCAATCACTTTTTTTATAGGCGATCCCCCCGAACTCTGTCACCAGGACAGGCTGACCCGCATATTCAGTTCCGCCTACAAACAGTTCCCGGCGGGACGGCTTGAACTCCAATGCGCGATCCAGGTTGCTGTAGCGTTCTGTCAGGTCCTGGCGCTTCCATTCATAGTCATGAATGGTGACCAGGTCCGTGGTCACCTGCTCCCAACCGTCATTGGAGATAACCGGCCTGCTGTCATCCAGGGATTGGGTCAGATAATACATCGCCATGGCATGGCGCTGCTGCCGCTGATCGATTAGGATGTTAGGGACCCCCCAGCTTTCGTTAAGGGGAACCCACACCACCAGAGACGGATGGTTGTAGTCCCGCTCCAGCGCTTCCTGCCATTCCGCCGTCACTTTGCGCACATATTCCTCCGAATACGCATAGGCATTGGCCATTTCTCCCCACACCAGATAACCCAGCTGGTCCGCCCAATAGAGGAAACGGGGATCCTCTATTTTCTGGTGCTTGCGTGCGCCGTTAAAGCCCATTTGTTTAGCCAGTTCAATGTCATGCTTTAAATCTTCGTCGCTGGGGGCCGTCAAAATCCCCTCCGGAAAATACCCTTGATCCAGCACCAGCCGCATAAAATAAGCCCGGTTGTTCAGCATTAGCCTGCCCGCTTCCACTGCGATCTTGCGCATGCCGAAGTAGCTCTCCACTTTGTCTGTCTCCATGCCGTCCACAAAAAGTGTAACGGTTACATCATACAGATTGGGACGTTCCGGAGACCACCAGCGGCCCAGGCCATGATCATTGAAATCATGGAGTCCGATGGAGCGAGACTCCTCCGCATGGTCAATGGATAAGGTTGTGACCGTCCGGTATTCGTCCTTGAAGCGGATTTCAATACGGACTTCCGCCCTGCAGCCTGCAGGAGCCTGATTCAAAAAGGTACGGATTTGGATTTCATTACGGTCAATATCCGGCTTGAACTTCAGCTTCTTGATGTAATGCTCCGACACAGGCTCCAGCCAGACCGGCTGCCAGATTCCAGTTGTCCGGGTGTAGAAGATGGAAGCCGATTCTTCCTTCCAATACTGCTTCCCCCGCGGCAAGGTCACGTCTTTGCTGAAGTCCTCCACGCGCACAACCACTGAATTCTCTCCAGCTTGCAGAGCCAGCGTAATATCCGTCTGAAACGGCGTATGTCCGCCTTCATGATAGGCCACCTGCCTCCCGTTAACCCAGACCGTAGCCTGGTAATCTACCGCGCCGAAATGCAGGATGATCCGCCGGCCTGCCCATTCCGCCGGGACGGTAAAGCTGCGCTTGTACCACACCAGATCGTGGAAGCCTGTTTCCCCAATACCGCTTAACTTGCTCTGATAAGTGAAGGGAACCTGAATCTGGCGGCTGAAGGCTTGATTCCCGCTGCTCCAATTCCCGGCGTCACCCCTCCGTTTATCGTCAAATTCAAACTCCCAGGTTCCATTCAGATGCTGCCAATCCGCTCTGACCAATTGAGGCCGTGGATAATCCGTCCGCAAGGTGGTTTGTGTCATCGTTGTCATCCCTTTCAATTGAGTATTTTAAAGTTTAATTTAAGCCAGCCTCTCTTCTGCTGTTCTTCTGGTGGTTTGCGTTAATGTTGACAGCTGGAATCTTTACAGTTACGGTTGTTCCTTCGCCAAAACGGCTTTCTATGGTTATTCCGTAACTTTCTCCGAACAGCAGCCGGAGCCTGTTATGGATATTGGATAATCCGATGCTTTTAGCCGGCTCTCCGTCTGTCGCATGCTCCGGATACGCCAGACTAAGCTTAGTCTGTAGGCCAGCCAGTATTTCCGGTTCCATCCCTCTCCCGGTATCCGCAATTTGGAAGCACACATCCCCATTCGCATCTAGGTTTCCGGTAACAAGGAGCTGTCCTCCTTGATCTATCCGCTCCAGCCCATGATAGACTGCATTTTCCACAATGGGCTGGAGAATCATCTTGGGAGTTTTTAGCTCCAATAGTCCCTCTTCCACATCAAGATCCATGAAAAATTTATTTTCGTACCGGATGGAGATAATGTTCATATAAGCCTGTATACAGTCCACTTCTTCCCTGATCCGCACAAACTCGTCTTGCTTTATGCTGTATCTGAATATTTTGGACATGCAGGACGTAATTTGCGCGATCTCCCTGCTTCCGTATTCCAATCCGATGCTGCTGATGCAGTTCAGCGTATTATAGAGAAAATGGGGGTTGATCTGGCTCTGCAGAGCAGCAAACTCCGCCTGTTTCTGGTTCAGCTCGGCTTCATATAACTTGGCCTGGGTATTAAACATGTCCCTTGCCATATCCTCCATATCATTCATCATCCGGTTGATGTCATCGGCCAGCAAGCCTACTTCATTGGTTGAACGGACTTTTATGCGGAAACCCCTGTCCCGCATCCCTACCCTTTTCATATCCATAACAAGTCCCATCACAGGGCGCATCAAATTGTTCATAAAAAAACTGCCCATTAAGATCATGCTTAAAATAATTCCAATCCCCGCGATGATGCTGACATTCCGCATGGAGTTCATATCCGAAGTCAGTTCATGCACCGGTATCATACTCACAACCCGCCAGCCATCCGCCTGCTCCAAGCCATTGACCTGGACAAGGACATCTTCTCCGCCAATGGTGGTTTTGACTCCGCTAAGTAAGATGTCCTTATCCATGGACAGAACATCCCTGAACAATACGCCTTGGGCTTTGGAATTGGTGGAAGCAATGATCTCATCCCGGTTATTTAGTATGTACAAGGTGGAGTTGGGCGTTAGTTCCGTATTAGCCACAAGTCCCTGCAGCTTTTTCATATTGATCATTACGGTGCAATAACCTGTAATTTGGGAGTAATAGACTCCCCCGATGGCCTCCACAATCGGTGCTATATAAAAGAACTGCTCCGTTCCTGTACTGTCGTCTCTTAAAATGGTGGTGAACATTCCCTTATCCCGCAGCGAAGGATCATCCTTATATTTCTGGATAAAGGCAGCATAACGATTATGAAAAAACACATCACCGCTTTCGGATGCCAGACTGTAAAGCGGCCTTCCCTCAATATCATTAATTACGATTCCGTCCACATATGAATTAAACGATCGCATATATTCCAAAAGGTCCAGCGCATAGGGCCCGATATCAAACGCTCTTTTGTAATCATCTTCGACTACGGTAAATTCCTGAATCCGTCTGCTGTCGACCGCAATGCCGGTGCTGACCCTGATATCACTGAACACCGAATCAATCTTGCGGCGGGTTTGCTCAATCATCTGGTTGCCGTATTTGGCTGCCCTCTTCTGGGTTAAGTCTGAGAAGCTGTAAAAAAAATAAAACTCCATGACGGTGAATATAACGATCGAGAAAAAAAAGATAAGCCATATTTGATGTTTCAATTTCAGCTTACTGATCTTCATGGCCCGCCGCTCCGTTCTCTTAGCTTTTCCTGAATTTGGTGGGCGTCACTCCGCAATGCTTTTTGAACACTTTATTGAAATAATAATAATCCACATACCCGGCCTTAATGGCGATTTCCTCAATGGACAAATCCGTTAGCTTCAGAAGCTCCCGGGCTTTTTTGATTCGGAGCTCCGATATATATTCTGAGAAGGTTTTGCCCAGATTTTTTTTGAATAATTGACAGCAATACACCTGATTGATAAAAAATTGAGCGGATAAGTCCTTCAAATACAATTTCTGCTCAAAGTGCCGATTGATATAGGCGATCATCCGGTTGAAACAGGACAAAACGTCCCCTTCCTGTAAAGGGCGGTTATTCCCTTCTTCAATGGATGCGAGGACCTCATGCAAAAAACTGCACAGCGATTCAAAACGCTCAAATCGTTCCTTGATTTCAGAATAATTGAGGAACTCCAGTTCCATATCCTTTAATTCCTCGGAATAGGTGTTTATAAGGATCCCGACTGCCTGATTCCAGAAGTAGACAACCTCAGACATGCCTAGCTGGTGATCCCGGAAATATTCCTGCAGCCCATTAATGTACACATTAATGTCTTCCACTTGTTTTCCCTGGATGATACGGTAGATCTCATCAATACATGGCTTCACCAGATTAGGTTTGGGCTCGTAGTAAACAACACTTCCGGTGGTTTCCTCCAGAAAAAACTGGGACGCGGACAAATCGGCTTCTTTAATCAGCTTCCCCATCTGCCTGATCTGGTTGGAGATGCTGCTGATACCCGCTGCATGGAAGCCCTTCTTGTTTAGGAACCCTCCATGCCACTGGCCTTCCAGACAAGCTCGATGCTCCGCTATCAGAATAACCAGCATTTTATTGGTTCCGGCCTCCACCTCTACAGCCTTAACCGACTCTTCATTCCAATGCACCAGCTTTCTGAATGCCTTGTGTTCGCCTTCAAAATAAATGGAAAGCACCCGGAAATAACATACAGCTGCGCTGCCTGAAAATGGCAGGATGCGTCGGATCACATCCTGATCCACAGAGGTCAACGCATCCAAAAGGAGTTGATTTCGTGCTGCGCTTCTCCGGGAGAAGTGGGCAGCCAACTTCGCAATGAACGGATCCGCCAAATCCACATCCAAAGGCTTCAGGAGATAATCGAGTGCGCCGTAACGCAGCGCCTCTTGGGCATATTCAAATTCCGCATATCCGCTTACGATGACAAATTCAGTATCCAGCCCTGCTGCTCGGGCTTTCTTCATCAAATCCAGTCCGGAAATTTCCGGCATACGGATATCGGTAAATACCAAATCCGGTGCATCGGCAAGGATGGCATCCCATGCGTCATAAGCGCTTGTATATTGTCCTATGATTTCAAAATCATGTTTATCCCAATCAAAGGCGTTGCGAACTCCTCTAAGTGCCCACGACTCATCATCCACAATCATGACCTTGTACATGGGTATCCTCCTGAATATTGAATTCCTCCGAATAGTAGCAGGGCTATTCGGAGTTGACGAATGAATAACGGATAAACCATAGTAAAGAACAATCTATGGCTTATCCGTACATAGGGATTACTTGCTCTGGGCTTTGATTTCTCTGTAGTTCTTCACATTCTCATCCTGAACAGCCTGACCGCCGGCGTCCATGTACTCTTTCACCAGTTTGTCATAAAGGGCGTCAAACTCTGCCGGCTTGGCAACGATCAGCCTGTCAATCATTTGCTTGTTCATATCGCCCAACGTTTTGCCGTACTTGATATTAGCTTCGTTCGGGACGCCGTAAAAGAAGGCACTATAGCCGTCTGTCGTATTAATCCTGTATGAATCGATCGCCAGTTTCTCATAACTCGGTTCTCCGGCTGCCAAAGCCGCCGCGTACGTTTTGACATTCTTTTCGGTGTCGCCCAGCTCTGCACCGTTAACAATCAGCGTATAATCCATATTCAAATTGCTCGTTTGCATATTTTCTCCGGATTGCTGTATCCCCTGGGGAATGTCGTTTACCAGGGTATGGTTGACGCCTTCTTTTCCAAACTGCAGGAAGAACAGCACTTCGGGGTCAGCCATCCAGTTCAGATACTTCATAGCCAGCTCTGCATTTTTGCTGGTTTTCGGAATGAAGGAGAACAGCCCGTTCTCATTGTATACCTCTTTCAGGTACTTGCCCTCATGGTTCTTGAAAGTATCCACAGGAACATAGTTGGCATCCGGGGCATTTTGTTTTAGGGGTTCACGAATTTTTTGTGACAAAGGATAATCCCAGTTCGCAGCGTAGAAACCTACCTTGCCATTGGTCACATCGGCATCCGCTTGTTTGGTTGTTTTGTCCAGTGCAAAGTCTGGGCTGATCAGTTTTTCATTGTACAGTTTATTAAGCCATCTATACGCATCTTTGTGCCCAGGCTTTAGCCAGTTGGTGGTGGTCACAAACTCCTCTTCCGACATCGGCCCCCAGAAAGATTGAACCAAGTTGCCGAAGGTGTAGTTCATCCCAGCAGCCGCTGTTGCCCACGGAATGACACCGTTTACATTGCCTGGGTTTTTGTCGCGGAAGGCAACCAATGTTTCATACAATTCATCCCGATTTGTCGGGAGGGGCATTCCTAACTTATCCAGCCAATCCTTGCGGATAAACATGCCGTTCCAGGCAAGCAGAGTCCGTTTGGCTGGAATGGAGACTTGTTTGCCTTTATATTTCCCGTAGGAAAGCACCTTCTCGCCCAGGTAAGATTTTAGCTGCTGGCCATGCTCCTCCAGCAATTCATCCAAGGTATACAGTCCACCGCTTTTTGCGAAGCGGGTTACTGTAGTCCCGTCGTAGGTGAAGGAAACATCGGGAGCTTCGCCGGCAGCCATTAACACATTCAGCTTGTCGATTTCCTGGGAACGGGGCACAGGGACAAATTTTACAATGGCGTTATTGGGCTTGCCGAATTTTTCATTAACATATTTGGTCCACGTGTTGTTGTTAAGGTCAGGCTGTCCCTGAATCCCTCTGTCGAACACTTCCACGGTCAATGTTACAGGAGGAGCGGAACCGTCTGACCCTGCTGATGATGCCGTCTCTGGGGTGTTTGTGTCACTGTTTCCACAGCCTGCCATAACCATAGTCAGCAGCGCTGTGCTCATTAACAATGCTATTTTCTTTTTTATGCCAGTTTTCACTCTAAACCACCCTTTCCTATTGAATGTATTGAAAATCATCCGTTCTGTAAATCCCTAGCCTCCTTGCATTCATTATCCGCGAGCCCGGGAAGCTTTCACCCCCTTTCTCTTGGTCTGATTTCCCGTTAGCCTTTGATCGCTCCGGTCATCACACCATCCACGAAATACTTCTGCAATTTGGGATAGATCAACAAAATGGGGATGGTTGTAAACATAACGCTTGCCGCTTTCAGAGACTCAGGTACGATGAAAGAGCCGATGCTTCCTTCCCCTCCTTGCTGGCTATCCAGCTGCTGATTAGCCGATATGATTTGGTACAGCTTCATCTGCATAGGATACAGTTCCTTTTTTGTAATGTAGAATAGCGCATCCTGGAATCCGTTCCATCTGTCCACCGCATAGAAAAGGCTTAATGTGGCAATCGAAGGCATTGAAAGAGGAAGCACAATCTTGACAAGTATCCCCAGATCCGAACATCCGTCAATGGCAGCTGATTCCTCCAGGCTCTCCGGAAGATTCGTGAAGAAGGTCTTCAGGATGATCATGTTAAACACGCTCATGGCACCCGGTAAGATTAAACTCCACACCGTATTCATCATTCCCAGGTTTTTCACCAGCAGATAGGAGGGAATCAAACCGCCGCTGAAATACATGGTGAAGACCAGTGCCGATAAAATAAAGTTTCTCCCCATCAGGCGTTTTTTCGTTAACGGATAAGCTGCGCAAATGGTCAGGAACATACATACCAGGGTGTAGAAGATCGTAAGGACAATACTGTATCCAAGCGTATACAGCATATCCACATCGCTCAGGATCGTTTTATACGTTTCCGTTGTGAAGCCGACCGGCCACAGCCCCACTTTTTGGGAGATAATCGCTTCATTGGAGCTGAGGGAAAGCGCTATCATATACAGGAACGGAACAATACATGTGAAGGACAACGCTACAATAAATACGATAATCGCAATATCCGCAACCGACATCTTTTTCTTTTTGCCCACACGGTCAGCCATCCTCACCATATCCCATCCTCACCTAATTTTTTCGCGATAAAGTTTGCGGATACCAGCAGGATCAGGCCAACCACGGATTGGAATAATCCTACCGCTGTTGCCTGGGAGAAATCTCCCGAGCTAATGCCAACTCTGTACACAAAGGTACTGATCACATCGGAGTAATCGCTAACCAGTGAATTCCCCATTATAAAAGGACGATCGAACCCAATGGACACCATTCTGCCTATCTGGAGAATCAGCAAAATGTTGATGGTTGACTTAATGCCGGGCAGGGTGATATGCCACATTTTGCGAAGCCTGCTGCAGCCGTCCATGTCGGAGGCCTCATACAACTCTTTATTGATCCCGGTAATGGCCGCCAGGTAGATGATCGTGCCCCAGCCGATATTTTGCCAGACGCCAACGGAAATGTAAGTAATCAACCAAGGCGTTTTCTGTGATAAAAACTCGATTTTCTCTAGTCCCAAGCTGGCCAATAAATTGTTGACCATACCGCTGTTGGAGAACATCAGATAGACCATCCCGCCAATAATAATCCAGGACAAAAAGTGGGGCAGGTACAGGACGGTCTGGGTCATTTTTTTAAATCTTGCCTGCCTCACTTCATTGAGCAAAATAGCCAGAAGAATAGGCGCCGGGAAACCCGCGATCAGGTCCAGAACGTTCAAAACCAGCGTATTCGTCAATGCGCGGTAGAAGCTGTCTTGCTCGAAAATAAACCGGAACACATCCAGTCCTACCCACTCGCTCCCCTTAATCCCTTCAAAAATGTTGTATTCCTGGAACGCCATAACCAGGCCATAAATGGGAGCGTACTTAAATATCAGGATATACGCCATAGGCAGCAGCAACAGAAAATATAACAGACTGTCTCGTTTGAGGTTGTGCAGGAATTTATTTTTCCTTTTTGTTGCGGCGTACTCTCGGGAGCTGTTTAAAACCGCTTTCATTTATCTCACCCCTCCAACCGATTTAAGGAGCTCTCATGTCTCTCATCGTACCTTCGAAAGCATGAGAAAAAAATGTACTCCCTTAAATCAATTTTGTAATAACTTAAAAAAAGTGGAAGGATACTTGGACCGTTTTCTGTTTTTGCAAGTTCTACCGATTTTCCGATCTAGAGGTTTGGGCTTGTTGCAATAACTGCTTCACCCATGTCCTTTCGTTCTCCGTTTGCGCTTTTTTGAAACGAATAACTTCTGCTGTGAACCAATTTTCCAGGTGGGCATTATCGATCCTGTGATAGTGTTCCAGTTCCTCCTCCAACACGCTCAACCGTTTATTCAATATGTCGATCTGCAGATCGAACTCAAGCCGGTCAAACAATGCAACGCGAACGAGAAATTCCAGCTGATTGACAGCCGCTCTCTGCGGAAAATCGCGGATGAGTTCCTTGAAAATTTCTTTTCCCGTCTCCGTTAGCAGATAGATGTGCCGGTCGGGCTTTCCCTCCGCTTTCTCAACCTCTTTTGTCATAGCCCCCATGTCTTGAAACCGCCTCAACGCGGGGTAAAGTAAATTGTTGTTGATTTCAAATGACTCTCCGAGAGCTTCCTGAACGTTTTTTTTGATTTCATACCCGTGCTTAGGACCGCTCAAAAGTTGGCCTAAAATCAATATATCTGCATACATAAAAATCACCCTTTCATGATTATTTCGTGAAAAATTTTCGGTGATATTTCCTATAATTGTATTTTGTGTGTTAAAATCTCTTATAGGTTAAATTAACATAGGTTATATTAACCTACAATTTGTTTCGCTATAGGAGGGAACAGGATGAAGACTTATCGCCAAGTGATCGTACTGGAGGAAATTTCCAAGCTTGCGACAAAACAAGCGCAATGGGAACCGTTTCCCTGGTACAAGGACATGAGAGACAACAATCCAGTCCACTACAATGCCGAGCAGGATGTTTGGAACGTGTTTTCCTATGACCATGTGAAGCGTGTGCTATTTGACCATGAACTGTTCTCCAACAAAAAAGAACGAAGTATGATCCCGGTACCCCACCAATTGGATAACCGGAGCAACGTCAACTTGGTTGATCCCCCGGATCACCGAAAACGTCGAGCCCTTCTCTCCCAAGCGTTTACTCCCCGAAGCCTCAAGGATTGGGAGCCTAGGATCCAGGAGATCGTTGACGAACTAATCACGGATATGGAAGGCGCTCCTGTCGTCGATATCGTGCAAAATCTAGCGATTCCGTTACCAGTTACCGTCATAGCGGATCTACTTGGGGTCCCTTCCCGGGATCGCCACCAGATTAAGAGATGGTCCGATATCCTTTTTCTCCCCTATAATTTGGAGGCTTATGCCGACATCGAACAGCAAAAGGGCAGCGCCATGAAGGAGTTCAGTGAATACTTGTATCCCCTCGTTTTAGAGAAACGGAAGCATCCGGTAGACGACATTCTCTCCGACCTGGTCAAGGCAGAATTGGAGGGTGAGCAGCTGACGGATGAAGAAGTGGTCATGTCCGCTATCGGGCTGCTTGGAGCGGGCAACGAAACGACGACTACGCTGATCTCCAATATTTTCTTCTGTATGATGTTCGATCAACCGGGCATTTATCAAGAGCTGAGGGCCGATTTCTCTTTGGTCCCTAAGCTGGTTGAAGAAGTATTGCGCTTCCGTTTTGGAGCGACAATCGATCGGAAGGTAGCGAAGGATACCGATGTTTTCGGCCCACAGATGAAGGCGGGGCAAGTTATCGTGGCATGGATCGGCTCCGCGAACCGGGATGAATCGCATTTCGCTCGTGCTGATCAATTCGATATTCATCGTCCCGGCAATCAGCAGCATTTGACTTTTGGAGCAGGTCCGCATTTCTGCCTGGGTGCCCCGCTCGCGCGGATGGAAGCGAATATGGCCCTTGCCTCATTTGTTAAGCGGTTCACCGATCTCCATTGGGTAGATGGATTCAACCTTGACGAGCATTTAACCGTTTCGGTCACGGGTCAGTCTTTGAAGAGTCTTCCTGTTCGAGTGAGCCTTTAGTTATAATAGCTTTTTTATCGCACAGAAAGCCCTGTAGAGGGCTTTTTGTATTTTGCCGCATATAGAGATTCGTCTATAAAGCCCCTGCCAGCTTGCGGGAGGTCACCCGATAGGTGGTTGGAGACATCCCCAGCTTGGCCGTAAACTGTTTGATGAAATAAGTATCATACTCAAACCCCGTGGCGCGGGCAATTTCTGTCAGGCTCATATCGGTATGGGTCAGAAGGTCGCGTGAAACCTTTAACCGATAGGCTATCAGGTAACCCATCGCCGTTTTTCCGCATTTTTCCTGAAAGCGTTTATTCAGCGATACACGGTTTAGATGAGCGCAATCCGTTAGTTCCTGCAAGGTAATCTTCCGCGAGTAATGCGTATGGATGTAATCCAGCACGGCATCGACGGGCGAGTGCTCCCTCTGCTGATTCAATTCCTCGAGCAGCCCTAAAATCTGGATCAGGTATCTTTTGATCCTGCATACCCATAGGGAGTCACTTTGCGCTTGAACCTCCATGCCCAGCACAAAAAACCATTCAAATAACAGCGGATAAGCTGTTTCAGTTATTCGGGGTACACCATAACAGCCCTGCTCTCTTTGAAATAAGGAAAGGCCTGTATGAATCCTTGGCACTGCCGGAAACGACTTTAATTCAGAAAGAACAGTCGAGTTCAAAAACTCCAGATGGAAGCTGAAGGATTGGGCAGCAATGCTGCATTTTTCCGTTACCTCCACCTTATCCCCGTCTGCCAGACAAAGAATTCCGGGGGCGCTTATCGATACAGGTCGCTCATTGAGAGTACCTTTAAGGCTTCCAGACGTAATAAAAATAAGCGAAAGCCGCTCAGGATAAGGCAGTGCCGCAAAATTCTCCATGGGAGCAAATTCTATTTTTACGGTCCGGTTTTTGTATCGGTCTATTTGAGGCATCTTCGTCGCCCGCCTATCAAATCGTATAGTTAAATGCTTCATTTATAACAGTGTAGCATGCCGGCCCGAAGGATATAATGGCGTTGTGGATCCCCAGAATAAAAGGAGGAGCAGCGCTATGGCTGTTGAACGTTTTCACATTCATGTCTCTGATAAAGTCCTTGATGACCTGCAAGACAGGCTGCACCGTGTCCGCTACCCCGACCAGTTGGAAAACGCTAATTCCAATTGGGAACGGGGGACGAATCTGCAGGCTCTACAATCGCTCATCTCGTATTGGAAGGACCATTATGACTGGCGCGCTCAGGAATCGGTCCTAAACCGGCTGCCTCAATACCGCTGTCAAATTGACGGAATCGATGTACATTTCGTCCATGAACGCGGGAAAGGTCCCGCACCTTTGCCTTTAATTCTCACCCACGGGTGGCCGGACAGCTATCTGCGTTATCAAAAAATCATCCCGCTGCTGACCGATCCGGCCAGCTATGGCGGAGACCCGGCGGATGCTTTTGATGTCATCGTCCCTTCGTTACCCGGCTTTGGTTTCTCCAGCCGTCCCGCACATGCCGGCGTAAATAATTTTCGCGTCGCCGAAATGTGGGCTAAACTCATGACAGAGGAATTAGGTTATGACCGGTTTGGTGCCGCCGGCGGCGATATCGGCTCCGGTGTAACCCGCTACCTAGCTTCCAGCCACCCCGAACTGTTAGTTGGCATACACCTGACGGATATTGGCATCATCCGGGATCTTATGGCTGCGCCGGAGCCGGACAAACTTTCCGAAGAAGAACGCCAATACAGGAAAAACGCTGCAGAATGGATCGGCAAAGAAGGCGGTTATATGTCGCTGCAGATGACACGTCCGCAGACGCTCGCTTACGGCCTTTCCGATTCTCCGGCTGGTTTAGCGGCCTGGCTAATGGAGAAATTCCGGGCCTGGAGCGGTTGCGGCGGCGACCTCCTGAACACGTTTAATTCGGATGAACTGATTACCCATATTATGATTTATTGGGTTACCAACACCGCAGGCTCATCAGCCCGGATGTATTATGAAAATGCAAACACACTGCCCCCGCTGGCTAATATAGAAGTCCCGACTGGTCTGGCTTTATTCCCGGCAGATATTCTGCTGCCTCCCAAGGCTTGGGCTTCCCGCAGCCTGAATATTACCCGCTGGACTCCGATGCCCCGCGGAGGCCATTTTACCGCCTTGGAAGAACCCGAGGCGTTGGCCGAGGATATCCGCGCTTTTTTCCGGCCGCTTAGGAACACGAAGCTTCATTCGTGACAAAATGTATCATTGTTAGCTACCGAAGCACGGGTAGGATACGCGTCCGCGCTGCCTGTATCGCAAGTTTAGGGCCATCCTTCGCGGATGGCCCTTTTTGGTCTTGATTTAAAAAAGTTCGGTGATTTTTGTTAATGCACAAGATTAATCATCATACATAAAAACCACTTTCCAAGTTATTAATAATTAAATTATGAATGTCCGTTAAAGGCCGGCGTTTGGAGGCGAAACAACCGCCGAACTATACACACAAAAGTAATTACCATGGAGAGTTAGGGGACTATGTTCTTGTCTTTCAACAACTCTTCCAATGGTTTATATTATACCAACACTTTGTCTACAGTTTAAGAGTCCTTGCTGAGCAAGGACTCTTATGGAACCTATTTTAGTTCAACATACAAATTGCATTTACTTACCGTTTAGCTTAACCTGGTCTAATTTCAGCACGACATCAGTTAACCTTAACAGCGTAAACGGCGCAGTCGTTCCGTTTTGATCGTTCAGCACGGAGAGGTCAAAATGAAATTGTCCACCGTTTGTTTCCGGCCTGCGCGTTGCTAAAAACGTCTCAATCTGCTTAGCGATGGCATCAACCATCTCCCTTATGTCTCCAAGGCTTCTGCGCGGCATGAGTGATACCGGCACGCTGATGGAAAATAATTGATTGGCCAAACGGTAGGAATATATGCATTCCACCTGCAGATAGAAGTTTCCGAAGGAATTAGAGATGGGGACATCGCCGAAAATTCGATCGATAAACCGTTTTAGTTGATCACCGAGCGGTTGCGGATTGGATTGATCTTTGTCGGTCATAGCGATCGGGTAGTTCCTTCTTAACGAAGGAAGATAGGCCTGTTCAAAACGATGCTTGTCCGTCCGGTAGATAAAAGGTGCTGCCGTACGCTTCCCTTCGACTAGTTCCTCGTTGCGTGTAATGGCAATGGAAGTCCATGCACTAGGCTCCCTGAGAATGTTTAAACCAGGCAGATTTACTTTGCGTTTCAATGCTGTCAAACCGGCTTCCGCCCGAAGCGGCGTGCCGCTGGCATCCTTATAAGTGAAATCGTAGCGGCAAAGCTTGCCTCCTTCCAAAAAAACAGGCTTGTCGGCGGGAATACATTGATAGCCGGCAATTTCGACCAAAGGCGCGTTGGCAGAAGGGTTTGGCGAGGTTTCGGTTAAGCGTATGCCCCAGAGGCCGTCTTCTCTCTCTGCCTCCTCAATGAAAAATTGGTAATCGTGACGGCCAGCGGACGCAGGTTTAGGCTGTAAATCGGATGATACAACTGGCAGGCCGCTTTTGAAATTCTCCCACCTTTGCCAATTGATCGTGATATACTCTACGATGTCAATCAGTGCTTGGGCTGCTTCCTTGATTGCAGTCTTCGCCTCTTGGCTTGCCATCGAACCGACATTTGTAGCGGTCTTTATTTTACCAATCAACGCAGGATAATAATCTTGGTAATCCCTGAGCGCTCCGCAAAGATGCTGTAGATCCTCACCTGACTCCAACTGCCCTCTCATGTTCTCTCTAAAGACAACTTCTACGTGAACCCGATCCTGCGGGAGATGACGCGTCCGGCTGTACGTAAACTCATAATCCCATTTGAGATGCTCTTCAAGAGGCTCCCCGTGCATCGACTGACCCGCCGCCGGATCATGCAGCGCCTGTCCGGACAGCGCCGGGATCTCCGGATAGCTCCTTAATGCTAACGGAACCTGGAATGACCCGAGCGGCCGATCCAAGAAGGTCGAGTCAAGCTCCCGCGAATCGGGCAGGATAAAATACAGCCAGGAAGAAGCTTTGAACTCTGGGATCTCTGGCAGTGGCTCGATTTGGTGCTCTATATGCGTCGGATTGTAATAACCGTCTACCTGTACATACGGCTTTGGCGTAATGGCTGCGGGGTCTTCCCGCGTTCCGACAAAGGAGATATTCAACAGGGAGTAGCTGTCCGCCACCCCTTTCGGAGTAATATCGATCTTGCAAGGAGGCAGTGTCAACCCGGCCAGCAGCGGTTCCGCTGTTTTGATTGTGCCATAAAGCTTAGGCTTATCTTCCTGGCCGTTGCCACTCTTGTTCGTTATCCCGCTCAAATAAACGCGCAATTGGGCGACTGCATCCAGCAAATACGTCTTTGAGAGCGAGTGAAGCAGCTTCTGCTTATAGGCTTCGCGAGCTGAATCCAGCAATTCTTCATCTGCTGAGGACGAGTCATCCTCCTTGATAGCTTCATAAACTTTGATAAGTTGAGCGGATATCGTTTTCGCGAGCTGATCTTTGTATCCCATTAATTGCTCACTATATCGCTTTCTGTCCGGTTCAGGCGGCAGCAGCTCGAAAGCTGCCATAGCCTCGGAGGCGAGAATCTGTTCGAAGGTATCCAGAAAAAACCTTGCCTGTCGCTCCATATCTAATGTAGAAACAGTAAGAATTGGTTGATCGCCATTAACTTTTCCAGAGGCATCATATTGCTGCTTGTACGGCAGCAGCGTGCCTGCATTAATTAACGGGCTTGGTGCGTAGATTACCGGCTCCTGTGATTTTCCCGCATGCTCCGGAATCGAGAATTGAATGCCGTCGCCGTCGATGCTGTCCGGTGCAGCAGCGCGAACGAGCCAGATAGGCACCTCCACGGCACGATCGATCCATTTTCCACGGTCAAGACCAATCGCTGTGCGGTAACGCGGGCCTCCCTTTTTGTTCAATGCCGCTTCAAGCTGGCTGGCAAAGTTGCGAAGTGAAAGTGCCGGATCGACTCCATCCTGTCCGTTCGTTGATGCATTCAAGGAGCGCGCCGGAAGTATGTTTACCGCTTGCCGCCAGAATGCGGGAGTGAAACGAAACTCCGGGTCCACCGCGTACCGCTTGCGTACGAATTCCAAAGAAACAGTCAGCTCGAATACATCTTGCTTTGTGATCTGCTCGGGATCAATGCGCAAGTCGAGTAAAAAAGGCTTGTCTTTAAGCAGGTTTACAGACAAACTATTTTCGCTTCCATTGGCCCACGCCGTCTGAAGCTCCGCCGTCTCTTTCAGGAATGTAATCAAGTCGTTCCTATCTGCAGCCGTCAGCAAATTCGGTTCCGAAAATGTTAATGGCATTAAAGATGTGCGAATCAAGCAATCGACCGTCTCGGTCCCTTTCAATTGATGTTCCAGCTGGCCGGCGGCACGATACAGCCTTTCCACCTGAACCTCTGTCTGCTTTTTTGTCTCGTCTGTAGGCGGCGACTTCAAGTACGAAATGTCCCGTGTGAATCGGATACGTATCATGGGCTGACCTTGTGCGGATACGATCTCATAATCGCTTGCAATCGTCGGCCACTGCTTGGGACCCAGCAGTTCATCCGTAAAGCCGATGCTTACAGGCGGCAGGAGGTTACGCATGCCTTTTTGCTTCTCGCTGTCCCGGGCAAGCCGATTACCGAACACATCCATCCAGTCAAATTTCATCTGCAGCACCGAGCCGATACCGTGATAAGCAGCGAACCCCTCCGGCTCCGTCAGCTTCTTTTGCTTTAAAAAGCGTGCGTAAGGGATCGCCTTCGTATAGTGCAAAGGCGCTTGAGTAGCCGAATCGTTGGCTCCGTCAGCTTGGCCGGGCAATGCTTTATGATTCGCGGTCTCCGTCGGGCCGATCGGAAGTGCCGGCACATGAGCTTCGAATCGATCATTGGGCAAAATCCGATAGCTCAGCAAATGGAACAGCTCTTCGAGATCTTCTTCGTCTTCCGACTGTGCATCGCTTGCAGAAGCGTCCCGTTCGGCGATCAGTTCGATGGCCCCCTCCGGCAAAGCCGGAAGCCTGTGAATAGGCCCGGTGCGCAGGCGAATTTCCTTGTTGTTGGCAAACATGGTCAACAGCTTCTCCTGATTGGACCAAATGAGCGAGGCGACAGAAACGTTGTAAAGCATTGCGATTTTTTTTAAATTTCGGTTCTCCTCCTCCATCTTTACCTCATGAGTCGTCCTTGGAATATAGAAATAGGTGCCGCTTGCTAGTCTCATCCAATCAGGGATATGTTTGTTCAGACTCTTTAATTCTTCAGCAGAAAAACTGTTGCCATACTTCCTTACGATTTTCTCCACCGTGTCCAGCACTTCCGGCCGAATCAGATCGATGCTGCCTTCAATCGTAAGCGTTTCGCCTACGTTCAAAGGCTGCTCGGCATGTGCTTCCGCGAATTCGTTCCAATCTCCAAGGTAGCGGTCCATCATATCTGCAAACGACGAATTTACGCCAAGCTGTTCGATCGGCAGATCTTCTCGCTCCCACTCGGCGTACATGGAATGACCCGGTTCTGCCGCCGGCAGCCCGCCTGTGATCAAGCAATTCAAATAGGAGTGCGCCTTGCTGTCCGAACTGACAATCAGCAGTTGAAGCTCCGCCTCTCCTTTATCGTCGAACAGCTCGTCGGGCAGCTTCCCCTGCGCATCCTCACCGTTGCCCGCAAACAATCGATATCCGCCCGCCCGGGTGATGCTGCCTTCCCACAGCTTGCTGATGAATAGATGCATATCGCCGACCAGCCCCGTATCCGTCTCTCCCGCCATCACTAACGCAGTTGCAGGGTTCGTGTCCGAGCTTAAATTTTCCTGCAAGACGAAGAGCAGGGGACTTCCGCTGACGGCCTGAAGCATATCATCCGTTCCTGACTGGTATAGCAGCCGCGCATGGAGACCGGCTCCGTTGAGCGTCTCACGGCCAAGCTTGAGCAGACGTTCAAGCAGGACTATATCGGATTCCCTGACGCCTAGAAAAGAATGAATTTTACCTTGCCACCACGGGGCGCTTCCTGCCTCCGCAAGAGGCTCCACATTCTGCTTAACACGCAGGCGTAGAAGCGTACCGCTCTTCCAACGTAACGGCAAGTTCGTCTCATTGTTAAATCCGTAAGCAATCGTCTCCTCTGTTACTCCTTGTTCATTTTTGGAAACGGATTTGACAATGAGCCCCGGCTTCATTACTCCACCGTTCATTCCCTCGGGAACAACCATGGATTGCGGCATCGACCAGATGCGAACCGGTTCAGGGAATGCTTGCCAAAGCACGTCGTTCTCTGCGGGACGCCACTTAATCGAACGACTGGGCGTATGCCGCACAGGAATGGCTTGTGATGGAATCCGCAGCCGGACTCGAGCATTGTCGATCGCTTTAAAGTCCGATCTTGTATGGAACTGCGGAATGTTGCGGCTATCCAGATTAATGCGCAGAGGGCTCAACAAAATTCACATCCTTTTCTATGATCTGAATATGCGGTTCAATCTCTGAGGTGAGGGACACGGACCACTCGTCAATGGCTTCAAGCTCCTTAAGCTCGATCTGTTGGCCGGTTAGCTCGAACAGCCCGTAGTCAGGGGCTTGACCAAGCCGGTTCTGGACGTGCAGACCTTTATCACTCGTGAGCCGCATACCATGCAGAAAAGATCTGGAGATCAGCCCCGACAGCTTGCGAAGTACGCCTTTGGCTCGCATTCGGCTGAACAATTCACTCGATCCCAGGCGTTTCAAAGGCCCGGTTTTTAATGAAGCAGCGTTAAATTTGATTTGCTCGCGTATGATAATATCACTGGCGAGCACATTCATATTCAGCTTGAATTGGTCGATGACGGATTGAAGCGTCGTCTCTTGTTCCATCCTGACCATATATTGAATGGGAGGAAGCTTAATTTCTGACGACGGAAGAAGCGGGACATTTGGAAATTCGGTCAGCAGTTGCGTCACTGTTAGGGCTAATCGATCAGCCAAAGTGCGCAGCGTATCTCCAGGTTCAATCTTGATCGTTTTAGCCGGGTCCGCCCCGGCTACCTCTCCCGCCTTTAATGGCCATTGCGAGGATTCCTTCTCCATATGTTCATCGAACACTTCGATTTTGAACGTTTCATTTTCTTTGAGGCTGATCCAAGTGTCACTCTCTTTTGTCAGGTAACTTACATTCCGCAACGTAATATCGGTCCCGCCGCGGAGCGGTACATCCCGATTGTACTCAAGTAAGCTGCGAACGACCGGCGTCAGCGCTTCGGCATTCGGTGCGGCGGATCCAGGGTCCTGGTCTGCATTCACTGCATCGAATACGGCAGCGGCTGCACTGCCGAGCGTGGAGTGTTCAACCAGCGGGTACACATATTCATCAAGTATGTCCAGCGCTTCGTGGACGAGTTCGCGCGCAATCGTAACGAAGTAATCATACATGACATATTCGGCAACAGACATTGCGTTGACCAGCTCGTCGGCTTGCGCTTCAACGCTGCTTTCATGCGCATCTTGAACCGTCGTCGAAGCGGAGTCCCATCTGAAGCGTTCGGACGATTTTTTTAAATAGGCAAGGGTCGCTGTAGCGGTCTCGGCAAATAAATAATCCTCGTCCTTTCCTACCGAGGTGGCGA
Organism: Paenibacillus nanchangensis; assembly: GCF_046543445.1. Lineage (NCBI taxonomy): Bacteria > Bacillati > Bacillota > Bacilli > Caryophanales > Paenibacillaceae > Paenibacillus > Paenibacillus nanchangensis. Next base: position 67,652 of record NZ_JBHOFD010000027.1, on the reverse strand, counting down.
TGACGTCTCCGCTCCTTCTGCCGATTTTCACCCGAAGCGAAGGCGGTGCGGGGAAAAATGCCGTTTCCAGGCACACTTCGCCTGGCGGTTGACCGTCCGCTGACGGCTGGCATTGCATATCATCGGAGACGACCGTCATTGTCCAATGGTTTCGCAAAAAGGAGCTGAGCTGCGCGGGCGGAATGACCCTTCGTCCCGCATTTAAAAATTTTTTATACAGATTGAGTACATCTCGCGAAACGAATTCGCGGGTGAAAGATTCGATGCTTACGGGCTTTTCCTGCCCGCTTGCGGCTGCACAGAGCCACGCCCACGTTCGTTCGCATAGCCGCTCGAAGTCCGACAAAGCAGCCGGTTCTTCATTGTTGACGAGCTCCCCGACCGTTCCAATTGCGAACAGCAGAACAAGTGCATGTTCAGCTCGCGTTTGCGCCCCGTCCCGCTTCTCGACTGCGGTCAGTACGGGCGCAAGGTACAACGTAAGCGGCGGATGCTCGCCAGCATCGGGAGGAAGAAGATTGCCCCAATGGAGCTCTGGAATCGGAAGCGTCGCCGTATCTTGTTCTGATTCCCCATCTGCGAGTGCTATGCTGTCGCCTTGGGTTTGAATACGCCAGGGCGGATTCGGATGCTTTGGCTTTATTAAGAAGGTTTCCTTGATGCTCGCCGAGTAGGATACGCTGATTTTAATTTTGAAGCGTCCCTTACCGATTTTGATTTTGAGGCGAATGCTAACGTCCGCGATTAGCGATATTTCCAGGTCTCCGTATGCTTCGTAGTCGAGCAACGTCGCAATCGTGACGACTACATCAACGGATGCCTTTACCAAGGATAGGTTTACTTCCCCGAACAGCCGTCCCTGAATCCCCGCAATCCCCTGCAGCCTGTAGTAATAGTCGCCTTTTCCCTCACCATCCGGCTGCCAGCGCGCAAGTACGCCTTCCAGAATACCGATCGTCGTGACCGCGAAGCCCGCGGTCAGCGGACCTTTGTGAACTTCCTTGCCGATGCCGAGCCGCATGCCGAAGCCAAACTCCATCACGGTGCCAAAATGGCCGGTATGCGCGTGCGGCAAACGGTTCGATGTATATTGGGACAGCTTGTTGATATAAAAGCCTGCCGAGCCTATGGCTGGTATGCCGGGCGGAACAATCGTCTGGATCGTGCAGGAGCGCGAGAAGTCCATGTTCCGGGGAAAGCCTATATCGATGCGAAAATCGCCGTTAGTATAGATTCCGATTCCGAACGAAGGAAGCGTGACCGAATACGCTCCGAATTCCAGGTAGCGGAGCGAATCCGGCAGGGTGATCTCAGCCTGATACAGCCCGATGTCCTCGGATACCTTTTGATACAGAATTTCAAAATCAAGTCCTTTGAAAAACTCTCCCCGTCTGCCGCCTACGACCACTTTAAGTCCGTACAGCTTCGGATCGCTGAAGACAAACTTCAGGGAAATGGTTTTTAGCAGTAGCAGCTCAGCCGCGACAAACCATCCGGTTGCTGGATCGTGCCGGATCGCCTGCAGGTTATGCGCCAGGCTAATGGCCTTGTCCACGCTGTCGATCACGCCCGCATCAGCTCCCAGCGCCACTCGCTGGCCCATCGCAAGCAGCTTCAGATCGAGAAAGCCTTCAGGTAGGTCAGGGGTAGGGGCTGTGGATGGATCGGCGGGGAACCATTCAAGGGAGGATACGCCCGGGACCGAACCTTTAAGCTCGAACTTCAGCCTTTTGGCCGGCGCGAGCGTTTTATTAAAATCGTAGCGTAAAGCAAACCCTTCGATCTTCGCCAGCTTGATAAAATCGAGCGATTTATTCAGCGATGGAGAAGTCAGCGTGATCCCGGTATCGATATTAAAAAACAATTCGAGCTCCGGAAACGACCATCCGTTCAGCGCTGCCCATGGTCCCGTTAACCCGAATTTGCGATCGGAGCCCTTAACCCAGGTTACGGCTTCTTCAATTAGCTTGCCCAGCGAAATCTCGGTCAAACGGAATCTCATTTCATTAAGATTTCCGCCAGGATTGAAGACCGCGGTAAATCCATTCCAGGCTGCCGTCACTTCCCCGCTATTCATGTCTCGGCAAAAGTGAATCCGGAAACCGAAGAAATCGGCATCTCCACACAATTGTCCGACAAACTTTTTTAATTCAGAATTGTAATCAAGCGTCAAACGAGCCTGAACGTTGATTTTTTCGGATAAGGTCCAGGGTACCGCCGCGGATATTCGCCAGTTCCCTTCGTCCCGACAGATGGTCATCCGATCGATAGAAATACCGGCGCTTCCCGATAAACCGTCCAGGGAAGTAATTGAACCGCACAACGTCCATTCCCTGGCGGCATATGCGCAAGACACTTCCGCTTGTATGCCGCCGATCTCGACGGTTCCAAGCAGCTTTGCTAGTTGAATGCCGAACTGATTGCCTGACACCTGAGCTTCTCTAAATCGAAGCACACCGTCGCCGAAATTGACAGTTCCGTCTTCATTACTCGAGATTAGCTTAGCCTGGCCAGAAAAGTGAGTTGCCTTATCGACGACTTGCACGTCCATCTTTAGCTCTGAAACGCTGATTCCGTTAATGGGTTCGAGCATTTGATGCGACCCGGAAGGGATCCATACTGATGCGAATGATAGGATCGGACTTGGCTTGTCCCGATCTTGGATGATGGTCCAGCTCCAGCTGTTACTGTCTTTCACGAACGTCCCGGAGAATCCGAACACCGAATCCGCCGCTTCCAACGTGCCGTCAATTGACACTTTCACGTTGGTTTTGCCGTCTGCCAGTGCAGCTTCAAGGGTTAGGACACCGCTTTGCATAGTAGGCAGCCCCGGCAGTATCCAATCGCCGAACTGCAGTGATGCTTTCAGGTTGACCATTTGTCCTTCTGACTCTCGATAATCGAGTTCAAGTGTTAGGCCGCCATTTTTTCCAGCAAGGAAGGGGGTGTGACGAACGATTCGAATACTACCGGACAGCGGCTCTACATTTTTTATGGCAACATCGGTAATCGGCGCTGCCGTTCGGAATTTGCGAGCGAGCTCCGGAGTTTCTCCAGGAATCGGCGATTCGACGGCAATCCAGCTAGAGCCGACCAGCACTTCGACGGACAGCGTTCCCTTTAACGACGAGGGGTCGCCGTCGATGCCTTCAAGATGGAATCGCCCATTTCTGAACAACAGCCAATCAATCCCTTGCATGCGAAACGACAATTGCGGATCCACAGGCTCTGCATTCAAGACAAAAGACAATGGTGCATCTTGCGGTTCCGTCAGCGTTAGTGTTATATGCACCGGTGATTTGAACAGCTGAGCCTGACCTTTAATCGTATAACCTGCTGTCTCATCGACCATCAGCGACGCAACGATCCAGTCCGCGTACGCAGATAAGCGGTCCAACGGTTCGGCAATGCCTGTAGCGGAAAGCCATTTTCCAAAGTCCAAGGATCGAGATGCCGCTACCGCTTTTGCTGCCTGCTCGCGGAGAGCTTCGAGCTTGCCCATGCTGCCACTTCCCTTCTTTCCTTAATTCCCTTGATAGCTCGCATACCAACCGATCGGCTTAAGGTTGTCTTCTCCTCCAAACCATTTCAACGACAAGCTGCCTGTCGGGGGAAATCGCATGCCGAGAAATTCCAAATAAGCGTCGGAAAGCAACAATTCGAAGCGGTTTTCTCCGTTGTCCTGTTCATAACTGAGCACGAGATCGTCGAATTGCAGGGAGATTACGTTTTGGATGCGAAAAGCCTTCTGACCGCCCGGCAGTCCAAGATAAACGGATACTTCGTAGCGATCAGGCTCGTCGTCTCTGCCGGGACCCCAAGCGAGCAACAAATCAGCTTCCAGCAGCTTATTGTTACCCAGTACGCCGGATGTGCCGGCTTGAAGGCGGAAGCGCAAACCGTACCAACGTCTCGTTCCTTCTTGATCCTTCGGCATACCTACAGCATAGAAGTCAGATGCGGTCGCTACAGGAAAATAACCGGAGACAGGACTGTCTTGATCATAGAGCAGCTCCGCGAGCTCCATCGACAGACTATCGAACAGACTGCGCGGACCCTCCTTTGGCTGCGTGGCAGTCGGTCTCAACGACTTGAGGTTCGGCGCCACCTTCCATTGGCCATCCGCTCGCTTCTCGATCATCCATTGGGTGAAAGCCAGCCCGTCTTCCCCGAAGGACAATAGATCAAATGGCTTGCCGTCTCTCAGATTCAACCGCTGGAAGCGGATCTGGCCGGACAAGTTCAGCCTTTCACCCTGAGCAAGCGATTCGTATATCACTTGATCCAGCTTTATACTCGCAAACACCTTGCCGGGTCCTGAAAAGTCAATCTCCATACTTCCCTTGGACGCCATGACGTAGGCAGTTGTCTTGCCCCCGGTTTGCCGGCTCCCTTTCAGAAAGATCGCGCGCACCGGGAGGCCTTCCTTTCCGGCGACGGGCTGGTCAAACCACCTTGCAACGGTCAGTTGGCTTCTGCATTGAAAGTCCGCCACCTGATTTTCCCGAATGACCAACCGCAAAAAAAGGAATTTGAAGTCGATCTCGGGATAAATGAACGCCGGATCTCTCCATGAAATGTCAAAAGCGGGCTCGTCAGGCTTTGTCACGTCATAGTTGTCGTCCGTGTAGCTGACCAAGCCGAAGACACGGTTCGCCTTATTCGATCCGGATAGATCGAGGCCGTCCGTGCCTGTCATCTCCAGGCCGAGATGATGCCCATAGTTGAGGTCGTTTGGAAGACCGAGGGATGGAGTGCCGCTCAACGTAGGCTTCAACACAAGCACGCCGGTCCAATTGGGATCCTGGACAATCCGATTGAAGTGAGTCAATGTCGGGTCAGACAACGCCTGCTCTGCAGCTTCCTTGAGGTATTCGCCAATCCAGGCCGATAAGACCGGAATATCGCCAGAATCGGTCGAAGGAATGCCCTCGAACCGGGATTTTACAAAATCGCGGCTTTGTGTCCACGTTTCAGGCTTTGAAACCAGCTCGGTTAGGCTTTGCCCGGGACCGACGCGCGATTTGACGATTAGAACGTTCGTAAAATCTTCTTCTTCCTTGGGCGAGTTGACATTGACTGTAAATGACCATCCTTCGATGTCAATTCGATTGTTGAAAATCGCGCCTCCGCCAGGGGGGTTCGGAGCGTCTCCCAAAGGCGAAGGGTTCGTTGCGATTAGGAACAGCTCGCGGGTCTGGAATGCGCGCTGCAGCTCGTCTCCGATGCGTTCAAAGCTGAAATCCGGTTTTGCCTGACCTTCCTGTTCGGAAGCCGGACTTGGCATGGCCAACAGCACTTTATCGTATTTGCTCCCATTCAGACGAACCAGCATCCCGCTCGGCGTCGTGGCGTGATAGGCTGTAGCAACTGCCGGGTCCGTGTTGCCCGGCTTGCCTACCGTTTTCACCCAATATCGTCTGGCTGGAGACAGAATCTGTTGTTCGAACCGGATATATTCTGCCTCGCCGCTCTCTAAGCGTCCGTTCAATTTGACGCCTCCATAGGGAACGTATGGGAACGCAGCTTGCGGATCGGCGACGACGGGAGTCGGAGTAGACTTAAAGGGCAGTACGGCATCTTCTGCTGTAGTCCCGGCAGGCGAATCGGCATAACCGTAGAGATTAGAGCCTTCGGGTTGAGAGACGTACATCGCCTCTGCTGCTTCCAGCGGCGTTTCGGCGCCAGCAGGCAGTACAAGACTGAGCCAGGAGGTTGACAGATCTGATGTCAGCAGCGATTGCGGAGGGATTGTAATTCGATTCTCCACGTAGGACATCCCTTGCCCGAACCGCTCGGCATAAGCAGGCTTGCCGGGATGAAATCGAATCCGTCCGCCGGAAGGGATCACAAAATATTCAGCCCCGTTTAAGCCGCCGATCCATTCCATGGGAGCTGTTTCACCGGCCTCGCTGCCTAAGAGTGGTTCGAAGTCTCCAGCTGGCATCAGAACCGGCGCTTCTCCTTCTGACCCAGACTGCAAGACCAGTCTCGGCTGCTGCTCATGCCAGATCGTCTCTTCTTCCAGAACAGAAGGCCTAAAGTCAATCGAATGCCCCATCGTGGATACACAGTGTGTGCCAAAACGCTGCAAGGCTCCTTTTTCGTCGTACTTCGTAAAAGCCAGGAAGGTGGTTCTTCCTCCTTCGAAGGAGGGGGACATGCCCGCCAGTGGATTGATACAGACGCTCATCCGGACGGTATCCTCAACTTCTCCCTTGCGGTTTTGCAGTAGCGGATATCGGATGATTGTGTCCGCTCGCTCGGAAGCGTCGGACCGCCAGCCGTATTGGAAGCCGACGAACAGTCGGCCGGAGGTCAAGGAGCTGCGCCGGACAAGCAGTTTATCGATCGTGAGGCATCCGGCGCCGGATCCGGACAGTGGCAGCCGGACTTCCACGATGCCCTCATGCTCCGGAGCGGCAGCGCCCTCGAAGGAGATCATTCCTTCATTTGCTCCCCGGTGAAAAACAAGCTCCCCCGTTTCCGCAATTATTTCGATTTTTGCTCCGCCTGCGATCGTCAGCTTCCATTCAGAGGCAATCGGTATAGTCGCGGCTTGTTGTACGGTTCTCCCTTCTGCATCGGTCGGGAACCAAACGATTCTATCGCGTGACACCTCGCCCATCCCCATCCAGAGATATGCTCGCTCCGTACCGGCTAGCGAGTCCAGAAAAGCTCCAAGTTTGGCTGGCCGCTCGGCCGCTCGCTCCAACGAGATGCGGTCTGAAAATAACAGCTTTCCCGGCACCTTAAAGCATGCGTCGGAAAAGCTCAGCTTATCGGGGGCTTGGTCGCCGGCTTGCGCCCAAAAACCGATCGTGCGGTCGTCGGACAGATAAGCCGCGAACCCGTCCTCTTCTGCAACTCTAGTGAGCTCCGCCATCCCCGCCACCCCCAAACCCCGTGATTCTAAGCGATTGCATGACTTCGGCTATATTGTTGGCGATCGTGACAGATTCGTCATCCGTCCCTGCGAATAACAAACCGACCACTTGATTCTTCTCGTTGACTATGACGGCGCCGGAGTCTCCTTTCGCGGAAAACTTGGCATTGTGACGAGGATCCGGTACGATCCGAATCGATCTCGTGAATGTCACATCACCAATCCCGTCATAAAAGTCGACTGTAAACGTCTTGTTTAATCCTTCGATAATACCGTAAGTAAGCCCGGTGGCTGATCCTACCTTGCGAACGTGAGTGCCCGGTTTCGTATCGGCAGGTCCGGTTAATCGGCCGATTCCGGGAATCTCCCAGGAAACCTCTTTGCTCGTAATTTCAGCCAACGCACCATCCACGTCCTGTTCAATTAGTCCAAAGTTGCCGCGCAGGCAGGCATCTGCGAGCGTACCGACGAGCGCGCCCTCCGTACAAACGCCTTCCCGCGACAACTGGGTCAACTGATCTCCCCGCTTCCATTCGGAATCACAACAAAGCACGTGAAAACAGCTTAGTGCATACGTTTTCCCGTCTTCTTTCTGCACAAAAGCGCCAAGCGTTCCCCAGATTCGTCTGTCGCGAATGCTTCTGCATGGGCCAATTGCCATCCCGCCGGACAACGGGCTTTGAATTTCCCCGGCTGCCGCCGTTACCGACGTATCTTCTTCAGCCGTTGCTCTTTCCAATGTCTGAAGCACAAATTTCTCCTGTTTCTCGATCACATCCGTTGGGATTCCTTCTACAGATATAGGAATAGCGTCTTGCGGCGGTACATTCGCCTTTTGGTCTACATAGACACGGATAGCTATTTGATCCGTCATCTTCCCGGCCACGTATTTCAGGCCAACGTCAACCGCATTGACATTTCGCTTGCCCTTCCATTCTTCTTCCAACTTTTCCTTAAGACGAATGGCGCGCTGCAATTCGGCATCCACAACCGTCTCCCCTTTCTTTACTATTGATTCTTAATGATACAAATGCCGGTCTTCCTCCTGTGTTAAGGGTACGAAGCCTACATTCGTCTCCTGTGCTCTGAACTCGCGTTTGTATTCTTCAAAATTCCAGGTCGATAGAAAGCTTTGTGCCGCTCGCCGACCGGATTCCATTAGCCGCTCTTGATCGTGTTTGGTCAAATCGAACTTCGTTGTTACGATTTCTTGCGTTGGAATAAAGATCGTGCGGGATTCGGAATGCTTGTCGACATGACGCTGATCGTGGGCCTGCAGCATAGTTTTAAACATCGCCTCAAATAAAGCTATCGGGCCGCGAATTCGTCTCACAGGATCATACGTTCTTTTATCGGACAGCCGAAAACCGAACGTAGGCCATCGGGGGGCGGTAGTTACGTCGAACAGCCAAATCGGAAAATTGCTCAGCAAGCCGCCATCCAGCATCCAATAAGGTCTACGGCCGATCGGCGTCTGCCAGGGATAGGGTTGGAAAAAGAAGGGGAGCGTAGAGCTCATGCGCACAGCTGTGGCTATCGGAAATTCATCCGGAGACAAACCGTAATCCGGCAGATCATCCGGGAGTACGACCATTTTGCCGTTGCTGACGTTAGACGCTATGATGGTCAGCTTGCCGCGGGGCAGATCACCGAATGTACAAATGCCTTTTTGCGCCAGCCACTTTTCAAGCGTACGTTCAAGCGGTTCATTAACGTAAATGCCCGATCTCAGCAAAAGCGGCAGTGCTCTGCTGACCAGTGGGACCTCGTTCAGCCACGTACGTCCTAGTAACTTCCGATAATCAAGTGTCAGCATTAACGCTTTGATCTCTGAACCGCTGTACCCGCATGCCAGCAACGCCGCTACGATCGAACCGGCTGAGCATCCGGCGATTCGCTGCCAGACGCATCCTTGCGCTTCCATCGTCTCAATGGCGCCGACAAAGGCAGTTCCTCTCACACCACCGCCTTCAAATACGGCGTCCGCTTCCTTTGGCACCAGCAATGGTTCCCCCCCCCTAACCGTTTAAATCATTGAACCGTTCCCAAGCTCGAAATAGTCCCTATATTTTCTCAATTGTTGTTCCGTTTTATTCGATTTTTTATTAATTTAGATCATCATTAAATCGTCGGTAGTATCTTTTTTTATCCTTTTTCGGCAATGGGAGCAGGCTTTTTGTCCTGAACAAACGACATGAACTTGCCCCCATAAAACACAAAAACCGCGCTGGGCGCGGGCTCTTATGGGATTGTGTTCTAGTCCACGGACACTAGCAAACTGGCGACTGTAGCTTAAGGGCTTACCCGATCAAGCTGTTTTCTTGAAGCCCAATTGTCCAGTTGATTGCCTTGTAGCTAACTGTAAGATTATTTTAAGTATCTTTGGGAACAAAAAAAGAACGGCTACCTTCGGGAAGCCGTATAAACCGCGCTATGCAGTTATTCAGTTATTCCATAATCAATTCACCCTTAATTCTGTAATTCACCTTTTTATTAGCAGGATCTTCTTCCCTCTTCGCCATATGTATTTCAGGTTCAATCATAAACTCTTTTGTACATAATTTATTTCCATTCGTTTGATCTTTGTATACTAAAATGATATTTAAACTGAATAGATCTAAGCTTTCATTAAATGCCTTTATGTTCAATAGGTATATGTACCATTTAGGAAGATGTATTTTTATACCTTGTTTTGCTGCGTCATCAGGATAAATCGTTCCCAATTCCTCATGATGGACATTGATTTCATGTTTGATAGTTTCTTCTTTATAAAATGAAATAACGTTTTTTTCTTCCTCCTTTGAAAGATAAAATGAATGATTGTCGTTACCATTGAGAGTGGCATGATCTTTCATAAAATCATTGAATTCATCAAAATCAACGGTAATCTCAACTATCACATTTTCTGCCGGGATGTTTCCGTGATTATAAACTTCCAGATAAACATTAGATTTATCGTCTTGAAACGATTCCCCTTCCACACCATGACCCCAGTCCTGAAAAAGGGATTGATGGAGTTCGGCTTCAAATGTTTTAGACGGCATAGCTAAGTTTACTTCTCTACTATTCTTCTGATCGTCAGTCGCCGTTTGACTCTTTTTCAATCGAAGCACAGCAATCACAGAAATGAATGTCGCCAATACTGCTCCACCAATAGAAATGATAAGTACCGATAGTTGGATCTTCACCCAGTTGTCCTCCGCTCCTATTTTCTTCATTATACACTTTATCCACTTATTGACTAAATCTTGGGATGGTATCTAACTGCTAAAGTCTTTTGTTCGATCACACAAAGGCACCGTCAATGCTGCATAGAAAAGAACCCATGTTTTTCATGGGTTTTAACTAGTACCTTATAAGTAAATCTGTTACAAGGCGAGCATGCTCTCTTTTTCATCTAGCGCCCAAAGACTTACATGATTGAATAACCCAATCATTCTCTAACGCGTCCCAGTTTGGCGTAGGCACATCCGACCTTGCCCTCCATTCGGCAAAGGCTTCATTCAAGGCTGTGAGCTCAACTGCCGTTCCATCAATCAACCGGCTAACCGGAAGCATAAAGAAAATCTTTAAAGCCTGGCGGATGAAGTTTGGATAGCGGGTAATCCAAGACGCCTGTATCGCAGGGGTTAACGGATACCCCAGTGATTCAAGTACACGGAAGCCTTCCCCCATCGCCGCCACTAACTGACGCATTCGCTTGTTGTCGCGGGCAACCTGTTTCATCTGGAAGCTATGGAACAAAATGACCATAATCATGGGCACGATCAGCACCATGTGGTTTTTTAGCCAGGCATCGATCTGATCATGGTAACTGAGCTTGTACTTGGTTCGCGTGAATGCCTGCTCCAGCAGAGAGCGAAACGGAATGGGGCCGTTTAGACCACCGATGACCATCCCTCCATGACCGCCACGGATGCAAATGACTCGTCCGTCGGTACGTGTACCTGCCGTAGTTTGAAATCCAAAAGCGACCTGTTTGGGCGGCTGTCCGTGTTTATTCAAATGGTCCTGCATGGTGTGAGTATCCATATTGTTACCGACCAATACGATATGACGGCTAACGTTTTCTGCGAGGGTGGGCAGTACAGCACCGAAATCCGAATACTTCATCATGACGAAAATCAAGTCATACGCGTCACCTGATTCCAATCTACGGATTACGCGAACCTGATCGACAGTTGTCTTGCGCTGAAGGTAATGCCGAATGACCAGTCCCTCCTGTTCCAGTTCCTCCGCTCGCTTTCCTCTTGCCAATACAGTCACGTCATGACCGCCCTTTACCAGAACATGTGCCAGATAGCTTCCCTGCACACCTGTACCATACACAAGTATATTCACTAATATCCCTCCTTTTATAATTAACAGTTGTTGTATATCTTACATCTGTGAATTACAATCAAGATATCATCGGAACGGTTGCAGGTGCAATGGTTAATCGCTTTCGTTTCTGTTGAAAAATGAACAACGAATACTGGATGTGTTCAGAAAAGAGGGGGAAACTATGGATCGGCGCATTGTGCGATCAAGACAAATGATTATGCAAGCGTTTATCGGGCTGTTGGGAGAACAGGAATTTGAGAGGGTCACCATTCAAGGGATTGCGGATCGGGCCAATGTCAACCGCGGAACGGTTTATTTGCATTTTACTGACAAATATGACCTGCTGGAACAGAGCGTGGAAACGTATCTGATGATGCTTGCTGAGAGTTGTGTGCCGGAGAATGGGCAAACCAATGAACTGTCCCGGGACTTGCTGATTCGTGCGTTTACATATCTTAAAGAGCATGCAGAAATCTATCGCGTTTTGATTACCAATAAAGGGATTCCCACATTCAGACACCGTATGACACAGATCATTGAAGCAAATATCACCTTGGTGGTGAATCAAATGAAGCTAGACACCGGTATCCATAAGGATGTATTGGCGCAATTCTTATCCGTTTCCATTACAGGGTTGATTGAGTGGTGGGTCGTCCATTCTATGCCATATACGCCTGAAGAGATGGTTGAACAGATGGCTAAGATTTTGGAAGCAAGGCTGCAGCTATGGTAAACAAATTAAATTATACTTGACTGCTCCCAGTTAGATATTTATTATCTCATTCCGGAAGAGGCCAGCTTCTCCGACATGGTCTCTGCTGATTCCTGCATACCTCTTGCAATCCACTCTTCAATCCATCCATATGTTCCATAAGTTACAAAGGAAACGACGTATGCTGTCATGTTATCCTGCTCCGGTTTTGTTCCATACAGCTCTAGAAAAACCTGTAAAAACATGTGAAAAAGGTTCCGCTTCTTCAGAAGCAGAAAAAAGTCTTTGTGTTCCTTGAGATGTTTGAAGAGATCTCCGTAAAGTTCTGCATTGGAATTCATTCCGGATCGTTCATAGTCTGCCTGCCAGCTTTGCATCATAGAGCGGATATAATGCAGAAGGATATCTTCTATAGCGTTATAGTTTCTATAAAAGGAGTTTCGGCTGACTTGTGCGGTCTGGGTGATTTGAATGATGGAAATTTCTCTGAATTCATTATTCTCTAAAAGGCCGATCAACGTATCAGTTATTCGTTTTTTGACATATGTGTTTTTTTCTTCATTGTTCATGATGGAACATTCCCTCCAGTTTTGTACCATTTTCATCACATCCCTTGATCTCTTAAATTCGAGATGGTACATTTGCTACGTCAAAGATGGTACAGAAGTGCCATCGTAAAGTCAAGGAGGATTTGAAACATGATGACAAAGCCAAGATGGGCCATTCTTCTGATTGTAATTTTGGCAGGATTATTTTTTGGAAGATTCACCGTTCGTCTTTTCTTTAACTTGATGGTAGGCGGTTCGCTGTTCGGAGGTAATTTCTTATGAGAAACAAAAAACAGAAAGGAAATAAAAGAGGGATGTTTGTCATCGTGTGTATTCTGGCATTCATCATCTCATTTGCTGGCTCTGCAGTATTTAAGTTAACTTATAAACCCTCCGCTTTTAAAAAATATACAGTGGAATGGAGCGATGCAATCGGCACTTCCTATACAGATATAGCCTATGGCGAAGGAGAAAAAAACAAGTTCGATCTCTATGTTCCAGCGGACAATACAAGAAAAACTTATGGACTTATTGTTTATCTGCATGCAGGCGGATTTACATCCGGCGATAAATCGGATGACGCCTCCACCCTACAGTGGCTCAGTTCAAAGGGATATGTCACAGCAGGTATAAATTATACATTGCGAGATAATGATCACCCGGAGGCCAGTATCTATTCACAGTCCATGGAGATCAAGCAGAGTATTCCGGTAATTGTAGAGGAAGCGAAGAAGCTTGGTTACAATCTGGATGAAATGGCTATTGCCGGTGGGTCTGCAGGCGGAACGCTAGCCATGCTGTACGCATACCGCGATGCTGCGGATTCCCCTGTTCCAGTAAAAATGATGTTCGAAGCGGTTGGACCTTCCAGCTTCTATCCGGAAGACTGGGGTGTTTATGGTCTCAATGAGAATCCGGAAGCTGCAGCCAATCTTTTTGGCATCATGGCAGGGACGGAAATTACAGCGGATATGTTTGGAACAGAAGCTTATGAAGAGGCGATAAAGCCGGTCTCGGGTTATATGTGGGTTAATGAAGATTCCGTACCATCTGTCATCGCTTACGGCGTCTATGACAAAGTATGCCCATTCCTGTCTGCAAGACATTTGGTGAAAGCACTGGAAGACCATCAAGTTACTCATGAGTATATTGAATTCCCTCATTCCGGTCATGCGTTACAAAATGATAGTAAGCTTTATATGAAGTATCTGGATACAGCACTTGAATATCTGGATACCTATATGCCAATAAAGTAACGTAAGTAAAGGGTACTCAACCTCCCGGGAAGCTTCAATGAAAAACAACCCCAACTAAATCACATTTGATTGGGGTTGTTTAGTATATGGTTGCCATCTAGGAAACACTAACATGATTCTATTTACAGAATTATCTTCTCGGCGTGATAGCTTCTGACAAGAAGATCCGTTGTAACTACTGTAGAAACTGCAGGAGGAATCTAGAATACTTGTATCACTTCTTTAATGTCATCGATTTCCTCAAGAATAGCGCGTTCAATAGCGGCCTTTAACGTAATCGTAGCACTTGGGCAACCGTTGCAGGCTCCCAAAAATCTTAATTTCGCAATACCGTTCTCAACCTCGACCAATTCAGCATCTCCACCGTCACGCAATAAGAAAGGACGTAGTTTGAGAAGCACTTCCAGTACTTCATCAAATAAAATACGATTATTTTCCATACTATCTACTCCTTTCATAGTTTACCCCCATTCGATTCATGCGCTTTTTATTCTAGATGGTCTGATTGATCCTTCGCTTTTTGTTTGAGAAGGGCCTCTTGAGCTGAAAGTTCCATTAAAATCGTATAAAGGGGATCTGTAGGGATCACCACACCACAACTTCCGCTCAATCCTAAGAGCATATTAAGGTAGAACTGAACTTTCTTTTTCTCTCGAGTAATTTGTTCTAATTCTGAGTTGTCCGAGTTTTTTTTCTTCATTAAAATACACCCCGTGCCTCTTAAAAAGTTGATCAAATTAATGAATCAACCGATGCTTCCCTCCATCTCGAATTGAATCAGACGATTCATTTCAACGGCATATTCCATGGGCAATTCTTTGGTAAACGGCTCAATAAAGCCCATTACAATCATTTGTGTGGCATCTTGTTCGGTAAGCCCGCGGCTCATTAAATAAAATAACTGCTCCTCGGACACTTTGGATACGGTTGCTTCGTGCTCCAACGTTATCTGATCGTTTTTAATTTCATTGTACGGAATGGTGTCTGATGTGGAGAGGTTGTCTAAAATCAACGTATCGCATTTAATATTGGACTTGGATCCTGCGGAATCCCGGCTGAAACTGGACAATCCCCGGTAGTTTACTTTGCCGCCGTGTTTGCTGATGGATTTAGATATAATGGTAGATGTGGTCTCGGGAGCAAGGTGAATGACCTTCGCGCCGGCATCTTGATGCTGTTCTTTTCCAGCGACGGCAATAGACAGGATAGACCCTTTGGCTCCCCGTCCTTTTAACAATACAGCCGGATACTTCATTGTTACCTTGGAGCCGATGTTGCCGTCCACCCATTCCATTGTGGCGTTTTCCTCTGCTACAGCTCTTTGGGTTACCAAGTTGTAGATATTAGGAGCCCAATTCTGAATGGTCGTGTAACGGACACGGGAATCTTTGCGGCAAATAATTTCAATAACCCCGCTATGCAGAGAACTGGTACTATAAATAGGTGCTGTACATCCTTCAACATAATGGACAAAGCTGCCCTCTTCGGCAATAATCAATGTCCGCTCGAATTGGCCCATATTTTCAGAATTGATACGGAAATACCCTTGTATAGGAACCTCACACTGAACGCCCCTCGGAATATATACAAAGCTGCCGCCTGACCATACCGCACTGTTAAGTGCCGCAAATTTATTGTCTGCGGGAGGGATGATCGTTCCAAAATATTGTTTAAACACTTCGGGATATTGCTTTAATGCCGTATCCGTATCAAGGAAAATAACGCCCTGATCCTCCAGTTCTTTCTGCATGCTGTGATAGATTACTTCCGACTCGTATTGAGCGGATACACCCGCCAGGAACTTTTGCTCTGCTTCAGGAATTCCCAGCTTGTCAAAGGTTGCTTTGATCTCGGAAGGAACCTCCTCCCAGGTCTTTCCTTGTTTTTCAGAAGGGCGAACGTAATATTGGATGTCATCAAGATTTAGTCCGGACAAATCAGCTCCCCATTGTGGCATCGGCATTTTGTTGAACTGATTCAAAGCTTTCAGCCGAAAGTTGAGCATCCATTCCGGTTCTTCTTTGATTCGGGAAATTTCCCGGACGATCTCTTCAGTCAATCCTTTTCCGGATTGAAAAATAGATTGGTGATTGTCGCGGAATCCATATTTATATTCGCCCATATCCGGTGCTTTTTTAGCCATTCGTCTCACTCCTTTTTTTACCTTTCAAGACTCCTTTTGATTTGCTATGATCTATGATCTGCCGAGCTTGCTCTCCACTAAATTTTGCAGACGACCGCGAACACCCTCCAGCGGAATCTCCGAAATAACAGGAGCGAGGAATCCGAAAATAACCAGATATTCGGCTTCACTTCGGGATATCCCCCGCGACATCAGATAATAAATTTGTTCTAAATTTACTTGCCCCACGGATGCAGCATGACCGGCAGTTACATCATCTTCATCGATCAGCAGGATTGGATTGGCATCGCCGCGTGCTTTGGGACTTAACATCAGCACGCGTTCTGTTTGCTGACCATCACAATGGGTTGCCCCTTTTTCAATCTTAGTGATGCCGTTGATTATCGCCGTAGCCTCATCAAGCATGACTGCACGTGTAATCATCTGGCTCTCCGAGTTTCTGCCAAAATGCCGGGCTTGCGTGGTATAGCTCGATTTTTGACGGCCCGTTGCGACTGCAATCACTTTAGTGTCCGAAACCGATCCGTTGCCTTGAAGCAGAGTCTTGGTATCACTGGCGGTATAACCATTGTTCATCTCACCGATAATCCACTCCACACCGCTATCAGCAAAAGCGACCGCCCGCCGCTGGGTGAAATCAGTGGTTGCTTCAGCAAGCTGATGAACCGAGGCAACTTGCACCTTGGAGCCCGCTCCCGCAAAAACTTCAACCACACCGTTATGTAACACCTTTACGTCATCCCTGCTGGATACGCAATGATCCACATAAATGATCTTGCTGTTGCTCCCGGCCACAATTAAGATGTGCGGCGCAAAACGTACACCGCTTGTATCGTTAAAAAAGATCGCTTGAATGGGCGCTTCAACCTCTACACCGTCCGGCACATATAGAAAAACGCCACCACTCCATAAGGCACTGTTTGCAGCAGATAAGCAGTGTTCTTCCGGCTTCACTGCCTGATAGAGATAACGTTGAACCAGCTCCCCATGCTCTTTTGCCGCAGTATGCAGGTCCGTTAAAATCACTCCCTGGGCCGCTAAGCTCTCCGGCAATGTCGTATACACTACATCCGAATTGCACTGAACAATTAGTCCGCCTTTCACTGGAGAAGTTACCAAACCTCGAACAGCCTCAGGCGCATCCTCCAAACCTGACCACGCATTTTCAGTTTTGTAATTTCCGCTTTCGTAGAGTTCCCATTTTTCAAGTTTGATTTTCTCCACACTAGGGAGCGCCAGCGTCTCTGCCAGCTCGAGTGCCTGCATCCGGCGTTCAAGCAGCCAGCGAGGTTCACCCTTAGCACTTGACCAAGCGCTTAATTTGTTTGCATTTTCTGAGATTTTTGCCTGCATCCCCACTTGCTTTCCCTCCTCTTCCGCGTTTAAACTTCCTCGCTTACTGTTTCATCCATAATCCCAAGCTCCTCTTTCACCCAATCGTATCCTTCAGCTTCCAAACGGTGGGCAAGCTCCGGACCGCCAGATTTAACAATCCGGCCCTGCATCATGACGTGCACAAAATCTGGAGTGATATAATTCAACAGACGTTGGTAGTGGGTGATGATTAAAAAACCTCTATCCGGACTGCGCATCTCGTTTACCCCATTCGCGACAATACGCAGTGCATCAATATCAAGCCCGGAGTCTACTTCATCCAGAATCACAAACTTGGGTTCAAGCAGCATCATTTGCAAAATCTCATTCCGTTTTTTTTCACCGCCGGAAAATCCCTCATTCAAATAACGATGGGCAAACTCCGGATTCATCTCCAGCCCCTTCATTTTGCTCTCCATTTCACGGATAAAACGGATTAAGGAGAGCTCCTCGCCTTCTTCACGCCGTGCATTGATAGCACTTCTGAGAAAGTCCGAGTTCGTTACGCCGGCAATTTCACTTGGGTATTGCATAGCGAGAAACAAACCAGCCCGGGCACGCTCATCCACTTCCATCTCCAGCAGATCTTCATTGTCCAAGGTCACCTTGCCGTCCGTAACCTCATATTTGGGGTGGCCCATTAAAGCTGAAGCCAACGTACTTTTTCCAGTCCCATTAGGCCCCATAATCGCATGAATCTCTCCGCCATGAATCTCCAATGTGAGCCCTTTTAATATTTCTTTTCCTTCAATTTTGCTTCTTAATGCTTCAATCTTTAAGGTCGTCATTTTCCCCTGCTCCCCTTCCGTAGTCTTCTTCAGCACGCGCCAACAAATCACTTATAAATTTTCCGATAGTCTGTAACTCAGCCTCTGAATAGGATTCAATGAAACGGTAAAAACTTTCTTCTTTCTCTTGATGCAGCTTTTTATGCAAATGATAAACACGTCTTCCCTTATCCGTTAAGCTAAAATAAATTTCCTTACGATTGTTGTTCAGCTGGCTTCTCATAATAAAGTCCGTTTCCATCAGCTTTGAACAAATATTAGTAATGCTGGCTTTGGACAAATCCATTTTCTTCACAATTCCGGTATGGTTTATAGGTTCATAATCACCAATGCAATCGATAACGTGTACACTTGTAATATTGTTAGAGAGCATGTCAATTTGTTGCTCCCTGGCTAGTTCCCGAAACCTGTCAATTTCCTGCTCCGTGTACAACTCATTCAGATGCAGCATTTTTATATACTGTTCGTAAAGATGGCCTTTAGATGGATGCAGAAACTCCAATTGCCCAATCTCCCCTCTCTTGTATTCATTGTTGCAGGCCAAGTTCATTAGCCGCAGCAGACAACCGGTCTTTTTGTTCAGTACTGAACAAAATGTATAATAACATGAATGAGAATGATTTTCAATATCATTTATGTTCTGTTAGGCGGATAACCTATCTTTTGATAAATGCTATTCTGTGATCATCCATTTACTCATTCGATGCTCCAATTTATTAATTTATTAAGACGCAAAAAAAAACCCATCCCCTTAGGGACGGAGTTGTTACGCGTTTATTTTAATTTTGCCCGCGTTACTTTGAAGTAAATTTGATAAGGTTCGTACCCGATATCCCGAATTCGTTTGAACGTGATGGCAGGATCCTGGTTGACTGTCTTGAAAAAATACCGCCAGCTCCCCCACTCGCGTTCATTTTCGTTTTCGATAACGGACGCAATCTCCTCATCCTCCACATAGAGCTGCCGTTCTGTTTCGCACAAGCCGGCCAGCACTTCCGGCCCGTATCGGAATGCACCTGTCCGTTCGTCGTCCGGCAGTGGAACAAACCGAATGCCGATTGGCAGCATAATCGAGACGGTATCGCCTTCCTTCCATGCTCTATGGAGGTCATAAAAGTTCTCGCTGTCCCGAGTCGTTCCCTGCAAAACGTCATTGACGTAGACGGATGCCTCCCCCGTGATCCACTCCGGTATGCGGAAGCGGAGCGTGAACGTTGTCAAAGCAGCAGCAGAAACTATGAAATCGTATTTGCGGAAAGCAGGTATATTTTCATTTGTCGCCGCTGTATCATTAATGGCTTGATATCCGGCCGTATTAGACGAGGATAGGAGGCTGCCGCTCATTTTATCCTGCGTTTGTATGATTTTAACGTCAGTTCCAGCGATGTTTGTCCGCAGCTCGGAATCGAAATATTGACTGATATAGACGATATCCCCATCCTGATAATAGATTCCCTTGTTCCAGGCTGCATTTGCCTGAACCATCGTGCCGTGGCAACAGAAGAAGCTGTCGGTTTCCGTGCTCCACTCCTTGCGCAGACCTGCCTTCATGGGGAGGAAATAGGTCAGCAGGCCGGTTCGGGGATAGTTAGGCTGACTACCCGTCAAGCCATATTCCTGATAATAGGCTTGAGCCATGATGCCATTGTACAGATTGTATTCGGTATATTGCGCGAAGGAGGGGTCGCCCGATTGACGAAATAAAAAATCTGCTAGTCGTATCATGTTATAAACAGTGCAGTGCTCCTGATTTTTGTCACCCAGGCGAGCTTTCATCTTCATCTTCGGCATCCAGACCTCTCCGGCGGTTTGACCGCCTGTTGCGAGACTCCCCCTTTCTGCAACAGCGCATTTCCAATACGCTTGTACGATGGCCAGCCACCTTGCGTCTCCGGTAACCTCATAAGCTCTAGCACAGCCGATCACTTCCGGTATCGTAGTGTTGGCATGCATGTTCGTAAGCGGATCCTTCCCCTCCAGCAAGGGTTGAAACAACCGGCTGCGATAATACCGGTCTAACAGCACACGATATTTGTCCGCTCCGGTTATCTGCAGCAAATCAGCCCAAACCTCAAGCATTCCGCCCGTCTCCACATCGAGAATATCGTCGAATTGCTCTCTTGTGAATGTGCCGCTCCATCCGGCAAACCAGTCTGCGAACCGGTCCACGATATCCAGAGCCTGTTGATTACCTGTATATTTCCAGGCGTCAACCAGCCCCATTAAAATTTTATGTAAATTGTATTGGGGCGCCCAGATGCTTTTTCCTTGTGCAATCCAGTGCAGATATTTTTCGGGAATCGGACCGACCCACTGACCGCCGTTATCCTGTTGGCATTCCTGCAACTCCTGCACAATAGCATCCAGTTTGGCCTTTAATTCGATATCCCCGCTTTCTTCATAATGGAGCGCCGCACCAGACAACCAATGACCTAGAAAATGGCCGCGCAATTGGCAGACCGGCGATTCCCAACCGCCGTGCGCACCTTCGGGAATCGTTCTTCCATGAAATCTTCCGGCCTCCAAGTGATAATTAAACAATAGGTGACCGCTGTCCAATTTCATCAGATAGCTTCTGTTCGCTCGTTCTCGGCGAATCAGTTCTTGGTCTTTCAAAATGACCTGCTTGCCGCTCAGTGCTATCATTCAATTTCCTCCTTTCGCCGCTTCTATTTACAGAACGATCTCTATCGGAGCGTTATCAAAGATTTCAAACGGCCCTGGTGTTACATTTTTTTCTGGGCGCGGCTTATGAAAAAAGTCGTGGTCGAAACGGTAAGAAGATCCATCCGTTTCCTCATAGAACATCTCGGCGTGATGGCTTCTGCCAAGAAGATCCGTTGTGACTACTGTAGGAGCTGCAGCACGTATGGTTTCCGGGCTTTGAATATGCACTTGTACCCGGCAAGCAGCCGGGTCGGTTTCGATCTCGATCCCGTTGCCGACATAAACCTTTGCACCTGATTCATGGCTGCTTGGCACTGCGCCTTTCAAATACAGATTGCCTTTTATCGTAACGGGAAGTGCCATCTTATCGGGCTCCCATGGCTTTCCGGACTCCTTTAATGATGCAATTTCATCCTTGGTATATTCCCACCACTGCTTTTGATGAGAATTCGGATAGCCATTGTAACCGCCCAGCCCGACAGGATGAAGATAACAGAGAGAGTTATCTGGCACACCGTCCATCACTGCGGCGCCTCCGTAATCCATATTCTCCCTTGGCGTGAGCGGAAGATGCTCGAAGAAGGTCATAGGCTGCGGCTTTTTGCTGGGATCATCGTCACCTATAAAGATGTTATTGTAATACCTGTCGTCGCCGCCCGTGATGTTGCTGTACCCGGCAACCGCTGTTTCATGAGGCATATGGTAGGGGGTATAGCGGGTAAGTTCGGAGCGCACTACAAATCTGCCGGTAAACAGATTGTGAACAAACGCGCCGCCTTGCGCCATATTGCGGAAGTTCATAGGCGATAGGAACAAGTTATGATCTACCAGATACGGGCCGTGGCAGACCTCCACAAAGAGATCCTCGGACAGATTGTCATAAAAAATATTTCGGCTGATGCGGGTGCCCTGCGCCTGCCAATCCAGCCAAAGTGCCCGATAGGAGCTGTAGATGACATTCCCGCTAATCTGGGTATCCAGCGCGGCATGGAGTTTGATTCCCGCTACTTCTGCGCCATGGAAGATGCGTTTGTGGTGAATATTATAAATACGGTTCTGATAGATCTGGCTAAAAGCAGCGCCTAAATGTCCAACGATACCAGCCTGCTCACAATCATGAATTACGTTGTTGCGGACAATATGGCTTCCGATGTGATCCTTATGCCAATCTTTGCGCAATGCACAAAAAATCACCTCCTGCTCCCGTTGCGTTCCGCCTTTGATGCGGTTGTTCGAGTATTCGTTCTGCCCGGTAGTTATCTCTTTACCTAAGCTGATCCCTGTACATTTGGACTCGCTAATCAGGTTATTCTCAATAATCCAGCCTTTGCTCCAATGAGGACCTATAAGTCCTTCTTGCAATGCCGTTGGCGGAGCCCACTGCGGGGAAGCCTGCCGGAGCGTAAACCCTCTGACGGTTATATAGTTGCGGCCGGTTTTCTCAGGCCAAAAGCAATAAGGACGCACATTGATTTCCACATTCTCTTGGCGGGGGTCCTTGCCGCCGAAGTTCGCCCATAGGGTGGTGGTAGTTGAGCTTACTTCCGCATACCATTGCATCAACGAGTCCTCCGCATATTTGGCCTGCGGCCAAACCTGTGGATTGTGCAATTTGTTAACGCTATCAACTTCATATAGAGATTTTCCGTCAAGATACACATCCCCCAGATGCGGCTCGAACTCCCCTTCAAACAACCAATCACCGTACAATTTCGTCTGATAGGGATTGCGGACGGTAAACAAACTGTTTGGCACCTCCGTCCTCCAGACACCGTTCCCTTCGTTTTTCCAGTCAGCCACAGGCTCAGCACCCGTAATAACCACTTCTCCATCCCCGGCGGATTGGTATAGTATCCTCTGTTCCTTTGTTCCCCCATTGGCAGGGTTGATCCATTCCCTGTATACGCCGGCATGCACGGTGACGATATCTCCCGGCTCTGCTATAGCCGCAGCGCGGGAGATCGTGCGGAAAGGTTGTGCCTCTGTTCCCGGCGCTTGATCGCTTCCTTGAACTGCAACATGATATTCCACTAGATAACCACCCTTTCCTTTCATGTTTTAAGTTAACCGCTACTATGTACCTCATTTTCAGATACGGTTGCTGCCAGCGGTTAAACTCCAGAACAACTTCCATGTTGTCTACTTCATCGATTACCGGTTGTTTATCAAACACACCACCTATAGTTTATAATGCAACACTGAAGCAGCGCATTGATATATCCAGTGCTTTTGTTGATCTATCCAAAGATTAAGGAGACTATGAAAGGTTAACGAATCAAAAAGCGGTTTGAGTTTCTCCGCACAATCCGGCTTTAAGTAAACCGTATTCTCTCCAAATTCTACCCATGGCAACAACTTGACCGGCACAATTGGCTGGGTCATAGCCCGACCTCCTTTAACTTATGTTTCAGAATTGGAAAGTATCGGATAGGCACCGTGTTTTTCGGTGCCAACCGATTCCCGCATTAAACTCAACAAGTACTTTACTTTTGCTTCAGATAAGTCGTTCAGTACTTTGCAACTCTATGGTCCTTTGCAATTTATGTTCATGTGCAGATCAATGAATACTTCTTTACCTTTAAGTTCTCCATGCCTGTAATGTTGTCCTTCTGTTCGAAAATACAGCCTCAATGAGCCTGAAATTGCCTTCCGTTCGTATTCAGCCGTGCAGAGACGTTCTTCAACACGTATCACTCTAGTACCCGCAGCAAGAATAGAATTATGATCTTGCTGTCAGGTATTATGCAGGGATACAGGATACAATAAATCTCCGATGGATACCGCTCTGCCCTCACGGTTAGATACCCATACTGCTTCGCCAGCCGCTATAGAATACGCTCCTGCTTCCGCACCGGCAAGAATCTCATAGCCCCGGTGCTTGTCCGGGTGATCAAACAAGTCACGGAGCAGCACCGGATCTCCGCCGCCATGTCCGCCTTCCCCCCGCACCACGTAAATGATTTCTTTGGCTCCGAATAACGGGTAATAATCAATAGTCTGCTCGGGGACCGGGAAAGGCACGCGGCTCGGTTCATGATATTCGGTGCTTTCGATTCTTCCCAGCGTTCCATTGATGGCCAGACGGTATCCCTCATAAGGGGCCGAGAAGTTAATGGAATAGCTGAGCAGTGTTCCCTGGTCATACTTGACGGTTGCCGCGTAGGTATCCTCTATTGAAATATCGGAGTCAAATATGCAGGCGTCCGTGCGGTAATTGGTGTACTTCGGAGTCGTATTATCTTCAGCCCGCAGATGATCATCACGCACATCGGCGGCAGACCAGCGCATGACATAGCTGCAGTCCTCACGCTCCTGACAGGATTCACAGAAACGCCCGTCCCGGCGGGATGGATTATGCGGGGAGTCCGCACCGTAATAATTCAATCCGCCGAAAGCGAATACTTTTTGCGGCTTCTGGTCCAGCCACCAGTTGACCAGATCAAAATGATGGGTCGATTTATGGACAGACAATCCGCCGGAAAGCTCACGGTTTCTGTTCCATCGGCGGAAGTAGCTGGAGCCGTGAAAGGTATCGACATACCAGTTCAAATCGACCGAGGTTACACGCCCCACCTTCCCGCTGAGAATCATTTCCTTGATTCGCCGGTGGATGGGGTTATAACGGTAGTTGAACAGAACAGTTACTTTTCCTTTGCTGGCCGCTTCTGCCGCCATTACTTTAGCCGCATCAGCGGCATGGATGACCATCGGCTTCTCAGCAAGTACATCCATATCATTACGCAGCCCAGCCAATATGTAGCTGAGATGAGTATCATCGCGGCTGGAGACGATCACTGTATCGGCCCGTGTCTCCTCAATCATCCGGTCAAAGGCTTCCGGCGCGTACACCGGAACCTCAGCCAGTGCCGGAAACTGCGATCGTGCTACTTCAAAGCGCAGCGGATCACTATCAAGCAGTCCCACAATCCGATGCTGTCCAGCAAACGTGGTGAGCAGCGGCTCAATGAACATAATTAACGCCCGGTTGCTCACCCCGCAGATCACATAATTCTTCATCGCTCATTTCCCCTTCTTTCTTTACGCTATTAAAGTACTTCCGGCAGACGGAGGACGGATGCATGCCTCAGCCCGGAAGGCAGAGCAGTTTCACTGGCAGGAATGCGTTCCCAATGCTCAAGATCAGCCGATCCCATTACCGTATAGGTAGCATCTTGAAACCCGTCTGCCAGCATCACCCAACGGTAACAGGCGGCATGATTTTCCGGAAGCACGTATAAGGTTGGTCCTTCCGTAAGAGCCGGGGTCAGAAGTTCTGAGATCCGTCCAAACCGGACGCTTCCATCAGGTTCGTTGTAGACAGGACAGGAACGGATCGCTTTATACTCCGTCCCTTGAACATTACTGCCCCGTTCATCCTTAAAAAGCATCAGATAATCATTGTCCGTATCGCCTGTATCAACAATACTGGCATCAATGACATTGTATCCCGGATCAAAAAACAGAGCTGCGGGCGAAAACGATTTGAAATCCATGGTTTTACTTGACCAGATCCGGTGATTTCGCACCCCTTCGCCTACAGTGGACGACCAGATAATCCGGTAAGCTTGTAGAGATCTGTCATAGTAAGCTTCAGGAGCCCACACGTTTTGTGTTTGCGGCTGATGTTCCATGAGCGGGATCAGCCGCTCGTCCCCCCACTGCTTCAGATCAACTGAGGAGGCATAACCGATACTGCGGCTGCTCCAGCCGTCCGTCCAGAGCAGATGATAATGCCCGCTGCTGTCCAGCAGGAGAAAAGGGTCGCGGATTCGTCCCGTTCCAACACCGGATTTATGTAACGGCAGCCCGCCGTTTTTTTCACTCCAGTGCAATCCATCTTTACTTTCAGCAAGAAAAAAGTGTTCAGCATCTTCTTTAAAATAACTAAGCAGGTACACAGTGATCTCCTCCGCAATTATTTAAGTCCGCTGGTGGCCACACCTTCCACAAAGTGCTTCTGAGCGATAAAGAAAATTAGCACCGGCGGGATGATGGCAATGATCGACATGGCGAACAAGGAGCCCCAGTTAATTTGGGCGGCATTGTCGACGAACATCTGTAGTGCAAGCGGTACTGTATACTTCCGTACCTCGTTAAGATACAGCAGCTGATCGAAATAATCGTCCCAGCTCCACAGAAAAGCGAAGATGCCCATAGTGTAAAGAACCGGCTTACAGTTAGGCAGCAAGATATTATAGAACGTCCGGAATGGCCCGCAACCGTCCATAAGGGCAGCTTCATCCAGCTCCCGCGGAAATCCGCGCATGAATTGAATCATCAGATAAACAAAGAAAGCATTACTGGCCACAAAATATGGGATGATGAGCGGAAGGATCGTGTTGATCCATCCCAAATTCGAAAACATCACATATCGGGGAATCAGCAGCACCTGGGTCGGCAGCATGAGTGTTCCAAGCAGTATGGCGAACCAGATTTTTTTTAGCGGGAAATTCATACGGGCAAACGGGAAAGCCACCAGCGAGCTTGACACTAGGCAGCCAGCCACGGAGAGCAGCGAGATCAGCAGCGAGTTCAGGATAAATTTGCCGAAGGTGAAGCCGGGAACAGCTTCCCACCCTTTTGCATAGTTGCTCCACTGAAATTGGCTTGGCCAGAGACTGGTTGCCGTAAAGATTTCATCATTGGCTTTAAAGCTGCCGAGAAACAGCCAAATTATCGGATAAACCATCGTTAGTGCCATAAGGACAAGCAGGGCATTTTTGGCTACAGCCGCCGTCTTTAACTTCATTATTTCCTCCCCGCTTTCGTATCATTTTCATAATAAACCCAGCGTTTGGAAGTCAGGAAAATGATTGCTGTCACAGCTGCAATCAGCAGCAGCAATGTCCAGGAGACAGCCGAAGCATAGCCCATCCGCTGTTGCTTGAAGGCCAGATCGTAAATATACAGTACGGAGAACAACGTTTCGTCCATTGGTCCGCCTTTGGTAATAATGTAGCCTTGGGTAAAGACTTGGAAAGAGCTTATAGTCTGCAGAATAAGGTTAAACAGCAAAATCGGTGAGATCATTGGCAGTGTAATCTTGAAGAATCTGGCCATTGAGCCCGCTCCGTCGATTTGGGCAGCTTCGTAAAGGTCACCCGGAACATTTTTAAGCCCCGCCAGAAAAATAACCATTGACGAACCAAACTGCCAGACGACAAGCAGGATGAGGACATATAATGCATAGTCGGGTTGACCTAGCCATTCTTTTCCGGTAATCCCCATTAAGCTGAGAAAACTATTAAGCAGGCCGTCCAGGCCAAAAATATTACGCCACATTACCGCTACGGCAACACTTCCGCCAATTAGCGACGGCAGATAGAACAACGTTCTGTAAATCGTCATTCCCAGCGAAGCCTTGTACAGCAGAATGGCCACGAACAATGCCATAGCCAGCTTGAGCGGAACCGACAGAACGACATATTTAAGCGTAACCTCCATCGACTTCCAGAAGCGGGCATCGCCAAGCATATCCAGATAATTTTGCAGGCCGATAAAAGTGGTGCTTCTAAGGCTGCTTTCAGTCAGTGATAAATAAAAGGAATTGATAAAAGGCCATAGAGTCAGACCGAACAGTCCAATTAGCCAGGGAAGCAGGAACAGGTAGGCGATGATGACGTTTTTGGATTTGCCCGCCTTTTTGGTTTTGGCTGTAACGGCAAGATTGGGCCGGGGTTGCACAGTTTCCATCGGGCGTAAGCCCTCCTTTCTCAAGTGTGAACCGGGGGGAGGAGCAGAAGCAAAAGCTTTTTGCTCTGCTTCCTTGTGCTGTTGCTCAGGTTACTTGCCCCCGTATGCCGATTCAACCTCTTTCATTAGCTTTTTTGCCCCGTCTTCCACACTGATTTTTCCGAAGGCAATTTCCTGCCCGATCTTTTCAATCAAACCCTTCCAGCCCAGTACCTGAGGTCCGCTTGGCGGAGGCGCAATGACAACACCCTCCAGCTTATTGAGCTGCTGAATCAGGTCTATATTCTTTTTGTCTCCGTCTGCAAGATCGGCATTGGCCAGCAGTGCCTCCTGCTGTTCGGTCGTAGGAAGCACACCGCGTGTTGTTTTCAGCGCATTAGCCGCATCTGTGTCATGAACAAAGAAATTAATGAACTCCGCTACTTCCTTCGGATGTGCGGTGTTGGCGCTGGCTACGAGTACCTGGCTGGTGCCCGGCATCACGGTTCTGCCTGTCGTTGTGCTTTGAGGCATCATAATCATATTCAGGTTATTTTGAGTCTGGCTTTGCAGCCGGCTGAAGGAGCTGGTGGCGATCGGCACAAAGGCAGCTTTTCCTTTGACGAGCAGGGAGTTGGCTGAATCGTCAGAGGTTGCCGACAGGTCGGGCGGCGCTACAGCACCGGCTTCGCGCAGATCTGCCCAGTACTGGTAGTAAGCACGAATCTGCTCTTCCGTAAAGGTAAACGAGCTTTCATCGTTAGGAAAAGGCTCCGGGGCATCCAGAGCGGTTACTCCAAAGATTCGGAATACATCAAAGGCAACAGATGAATCCACTGCACCGTATACTTTGCCGCCGGATTTTTCGGAGACTTCCTTAAATTTCGCAGCCAGATCATCCCAGCTGTAAGGTGCGGTTGGCGGTTCTACACCAAGCTGATCCAGCAGCGTTTCATCATACAGATAAGCATCACCAGCCAGTCCGATATAGGCACCCACGGTCTTCCCGTCCATTGCAACCGAATCCATAATGGAATCGCTCATGCCGGTAGTATCGAGGAGTCCGTCTAGAGGAAGCAGGGCTTCTGCACCAAGGCGGACGTTGATTTCACCGGTGGATTGGAACAAATCGGGAGCGCTGTTGCCGGCAATTTGCGCCTGTAACTTGGATTCATAGCCGTCAAATCCGGAATATTCCGGTAGAATTTTGATATTCGGATGTTTTTCCTCAAATATTTTGATCGCATCAAGGGTTGCAGTATGCCTGTCTTCAGAACCCCACCAGGCAAATCTCAGCTCCACCGTCTCAGGCGCATCACTTGCTGATTCGCTTTCAGGTTGGGCATTGGAGCAGGCGGGAAGAATCAGAACCGCCGCCGAAAGCAGTGCAAGGGACCATCTTTTGAATTTCATGTTATGACCTCCATATTTGTGTTGGATTCGCTTACATTTAAAATTGTAAAGGCAAGCGCTTACAGGATGTAGATAACACTTCAACAATAAACATCACATTTCTACGGAGATCATTGTCTGCTCTTTATTACTTGTATTGGGAAGGCTTTACCCCGGCATATTCTTTAAAAAGCTTGCTGAAATAATGGGGATTTTTGTATCCGACCTGCTGCGAGACTTCATAGATGCGGCTGCCTGGAAGAAGAAGTAATCTCTTGGCATGCTCCATTCGCTGTATCATCAGATAGTCTGAAAAGTTTGTACCCATGGCTTCCTTAAAAATACTTCCAAGGTAATTAGGGGTCAGAAAGACCTTCTGCGCCAGTTCTTCCAATCGGATTTCCTCATCCAGATGATTATGGATATAATCCAGGACAGTACGTATAGCTTGGCGGTTTTTTTTATTCTCACTCTGCTGGGGAAGATCCAACAATAAGGAGTACAGCCTTTTGACGGCTTCAAACACCAGCTTAGGGTCGTTCTCGCTCTGAATACCGGCCACGATATCGGGTTCACCGGGAATCAGCCGGCCAATAGATTCGTTCCGTTCATAAAGAATTAGCGAGAGCAGCATAATCAACTCCGCGCTTAACTTGTGGATATACCTGGCAGGATAGAGATGCTGCGCTGTTCTGTACTGCCGCTGCAGATCGTCCAATTGCCCGATAACCATCTCACGGTTGCGTGCATACACGGCATTCAGCAGACGCTGTTTTTCTTTGCGCGGAAATAAAGTCCTTCCGCTTTCAAAGGGATCATCCAGGCTTGACCCGCCCCCGTGTTCTTCAGTACTACCGGAGAATAACTTGTGCTTCAGCAATTCTCTTGCTTCCTGGAAGGATTGGGGAATCTGGTAGGTTTCACCGCAGGGTTTACCTGCGGCAAAGTTCAACTGAAGCTGTTGTTTCATTTTGAACTCCTGTACAATCTTCTCTAAAACAAGTGCCGATTCGTTCATTTCCTCAGGGCTGCTAAAACTCATAATGAGAATGAAGCCGCGGTCATTATAAGCAAGGCAGACCGGATCACCGGTCTGGCGGAGTGCAGCAGAAACCTTTTGCCGGACAGTCTCCATGTCAATGTTCCAGACGCTGCTGCCTTCAATGTAACCTATCGCAGCCTGGTAAAGCGGGGCAGCCATTGGCAGGCCGACATAACGCATGAGCTCAGGCTCATAGGAGCCGTTCAGCAGACTGAACAACAACCGTTCGTAGATGAGCGGCAGCCCTTCATTTAACCGGTGTTCCACCTGGGCGGTTTCCAGAGACTGCTCCTTTTCGGTACGAATAACCTTGACAAGTCTTTCTACAGCCAGTTCAATGCTTTCGAGCTCAACCGGCTTCAGCAAGTAATCAAAAATCCCGTAACGGATCGCCTTTTTGGCAAATTCAAACTCTTCATGTCCGGTGAGCACTATGATTTTACAGGGATAACTTAAGGCCTTCAGGGCTTCTGTCAGCTCGAACCCATCCATCACCGGCATTTTTATATCAGTGAACACCATATCTACCGCCTGATCGGACTGATTTAAAAATTCGAGCGCTTCCTTGCCATTGTTGAAGGTTCCAGCTATGCTGATCCCGAAGCTCCCCCAGTCTATCGCTTCCTTTAATCCTTCCAGAACAAAATCCTCATCGTCGACTAACAGTGCTTGCAGCTGCATCATGCTGTCCCCTCTCCGTATATTTTTTTAGGGAGTCTGATCTGTGCCAGAGTTCCTTGATCAACCTCCAGGAAAGTTAATCCGAAATTATACCCGTAGTGCAGCCGGATACGCTGATTCACATTATGAATGCCATAACCAAGTCTGGATTCAAAACCCCGTTGGAGCGTGCTGTTCAACCACTCGACATCTACGCCGGGGCCGTTATCCCATACATCGAAAACGATATGGTCCCCCGTCACCCGGCCGCTTACTATTATCTTCCCTTCGCCTTTGTTTGGCCCCAAGCCATGCACAAAGCAGTTCTCCACCAGCGGCTGCAGAATAATTTTGATTGTTTCACAGGATAACAGCTCAGGTGCAATATTTTCTTCATACTCAAAACGGTCATTGTGCTTGTAACGCATAATGTGGACGTAAGCGCCCAAATGCTCCAGTTCAGCCGCAATAGTGGTCAGCTCATGTCCTTTGTTAAGACTCAACCGGAAAAATTTGCCCAAATTCGCCGTCATTTTGCTGATTTCCGGTGCCTTCAGGCGGATGGCCATCCAGTTAATCGCATCAAGTGTATTGTAGAGAAAATGCGGGTTAATCTGCGACTGCAGGGCTTTAAGCTCCATTTCCCGCAGCTGCTTCTGCTCCCTCTCACTTTCTTCCATCAGTTCATGAATTTTATCCGACATGTTCAGAAACCGCTCATTCAACTGGCCGATCTCATTGGTATAATCCGAGTCGAGCTGAATGTCGAAATTGCCGTGGCCAATCTTGTTCATCTGCCGGATCAGCCGTTTGAGAGGCTGGGTAATCGATCTGGAGAAAAGAATGACCCCGATTACGGCAAGCAAAAAGCACAGAAAGGCAACCAGCAGCAGCCTGGTGAACAAACCCGAAATCCCTTCAACAACATCCTGATACGGCTTAAACAGAATAATCCGCCAGCCGAAATCGTTAGGAGAAGTGAATATACTAAGATACTTTCTGTTTTCAATATGCGTAAAGGTATACCCCTGCAGATGATTGGCAAAGGATCGCAGCATATCATCCGTTGCGGAGTCGGAGAGGTTGCTCCCTTCAGCGTTATACATTTCGTTATTTTCATCGGTATAATACAGCTGGTTCCCTGCTGATGCTCCTTGCAGCAGATTCTGAAAACTGCCAAATTGAAGATTGATAAATACATATCCCAGACTTCTTCCCTCGTAAGCGATTTCATGGAAATACGTCAAAATTTTCGGATTGTATCCGTCATTGCGCATATCATTGGAACGAGGCGGAATAAAGCCCTCTTTCCGCCCTGCTACATAAGCCCACATCGGCTTGTCCACAATTCTGTTCATTTCATACAAACCGTTTGGGTTAGAGTAATTGTAAATACTGAGCTGGTCGGTAACGATAATAATTTCACTGATGTCAGATCTTGAATAGGCAGCATTGGAGAGAATCCGTGATGCAGCACTATTGCTTCTGATCTGTTCATAAGTGTCTGCCGTACTCCCCCGGACCAAAATGCCTGTAATTTCGGGATTGATGACAATAGAGAGTGCTGTTGACCGGATAGAAGACATACGCTGGTTCAATAGAGAGTTGACCTGCTCCAGTTCCGCCAGTGAAGCTTCGCTAAGCTTGGAAGAGATCAGCCTGGAGGTCGAATAGTACATGACGATACTCAATAATCCCATCAGCAATAAAATAAATAAACTGAGCAAAACAACAAGCGTAGGCTGCAATCTGCGTTTTTTAAACCAGCGTATGTGCATAGGTTTCTCCTAACTCAAAGGATTGTCGATTTAGTCGCCTTGAAAAGCGGCTTTAAGAATAGCATCTGATTTTCAGGATGGCCAGTAATAATTTGACTCTTTATAGAATAAAAGCACCCTGCCCGCTTAGGGAAGGATGCTGCAATATATCCAGGTCTATGATCTAGCAACACTATTAATTATAAAACATCATGTTACTGTTTCGTATATCACAATTCAATAAAAACTAACAAAAATCTTGGATTTGGAGTAAGATTCGGGTAATTATTGCACATTCAAACCAACTTAGCGGAACAGCACACATTTCCCGGATTCACGGAAATACTTAATCAGCTGCTCAATGGGGCCGCGTCCGCAGTTCAACTGCTCGCCCAAACAATCTATACATAAAAAGTCTTTAGCGTTTCGCGTTACAAGCTTCAGGTAAATCGCTACATCATCTGTCATTAAGGGGACTCCGCATTCTCTGCATGTTCTGTTTATGCTCATGTTATCATTACACCAATTTAGCCCGCACAACCAAACAGTCATGAGCTGGAACCACAGGGGCATATCTTTCTTTAAATACGCCGATTTCCTTGTGCTCCCAGCAATCATATAACGACAGAGATCTACCTGAAGCATAAGGCAGCCCGACATCCCAGAATTGTAATGAGATTTCCCTTTGACCGTCACTCAGATTGAAGAAGCCGATCGCAAGATCTCCGTCGGATAATACCTTTACCAGCATGAACACATCATCCGCATGGAACCACTGAGGTTCCGGCTTAATGCGGTAAGCACCACGGCATTCCACATCCTGATTAATAGCGAGCAGATTTCTGTTCAAGAGAATATCCTTGGTTTGCTGGTTTGCTTTGCGGATATCGCAGCCCATCATCAGGGGCGAACCCATCATGCTCCATATAGAAAAATGGGTCTTATACTCCACATCGTTGCACCCGCCAATTTGACTTCCAATAAAACCGTCGTTGCTTCCTCCATACATGCCGACCACCAGCATATCCATATCATTATGGCAGTAGGATCCTGTAAAGCTCGCTTTACCGAGCTGTGACAAGGTTAGCTTTTTAATGGATTCCCAGTTGTCCTGTATGTCTCCCGTGGACCGGTACATATGTGCGCCGGATTCGCGAATCCAGTGATATACGTTATCTTCGCCCCAATTACATGCAGAGAACAAGATATCTCTTCCGCAGTTTTT
Source organism: Paenibacillus nanchangensis (assembly GCF_046543445.1). Lineage (NCBI taxonomy): Bacteria > Bacillati > Bacillota > Bacilli > Caryophanales > Paenibacillaceae > Paenibacillus > Paenibacillus nanchangensis. The sequence goes on along the minus strand of NZ_JBHOFD010000027.1, from coordinate 34,207 downwards.
AAGTGCCAAGCTCATTCGTTTATACAGCAGCTCCCCCGAAATCTGTCTGGGTTTGAAGCAATAATCGTACTTAAGAAAATCCACGCCCCATTCTGCCAGTAACTCCGCATCCTGAAATTCATGTTCAAAGCTCCCCGGATACCCTGCGCATGTATGGGTACCTACACAAGAGTACATCCCGAATTTCAGCCCTTTTGAATGAATATAATCTGCAAGCGCCTTCATTCCATTCGGGAATTTAACGGGATCTGCAACTAATTTTCCCTCCGCATCTCTTTCTTTCAGACTCCAGCAGTCATCGATCACAATGTACTCATACCCGGCATCCTTGTATCCTTCTGCAACAAAGGTATCGGCGGCTTCCCGAATAAGCTGCTCATTTATATCCCATGTAAAGGTGTTCCAGGAGTTCCATCCCAAAGGCGGTTTCAGACCGAGCAGATGATCGTTCATTTTATTGTACATCCCTTCTTGTGAGTTATTGTAATTTCCGGTTGCTCCAGTATTAAGCAGAAACAGAAACTGCATCTCTTAACCTTTTAAGTCTGGTCTGCTGGTTAGTTCACAATCACTTCTACGGATACTTTCTTTAGCTCCGGATTCAAATCCTTATCCTCCGTCATATTTAGAACCGGCATACCATCAATGTCAAAATGCACACGGCGCAGGCCTGAACTTCTGGGTCCGTCAATTCCCGGTCTTGCGTGATAGGCGTTCCATAACGTTCCATCTTCGTCTGTCACATAGGATGTATGCCCCGGTCCATATTCCCCCGGCACACTTCTGGAGGTTAGCAGCGGATAATTCCCTTTGGACCAACTGCGGATGTCCAGCAAATCTGCATCTTTTTCGGCTGTTAAGAGACCCACAACATAGGTTGCATCCACCGCTGCGCTGGAAAAGGTCAGAAATAATTTGTCCCCGGTATAGATGGCAAACGGTCCTTCATCCACAAAGGTGTGATTATTAGCCCAGCCATAATCTGGTTTTGTCAAAAGTACCGGGTCACTGGTCAGCTTCCACGGCTCCTGCGGGTCGATGGTCGCGATATAGATCCAGGCCCCAAGATCGACCGGCACGAACTGGCGCTCCGACCATGCGGCGTAATAGTTCCCGTTCCATTGAATTACGGTCATATCAAGGGATATAGTTTTGCCCGCTTCACACAAGTATGTACCGTCTTTTTTTACTACACGCTCAGGCATCGACCAGTCCGCAGCTTGCATCGGATCTCCGCCCGCCCGCAGCTTCATGACATGTGCTTCTTCATGCAGGAATTCCCCCGGTGTCGCTGCATGAAAGATATACAGTTCATCCCTGATGATGTGAATTTCCGGCGCCCACAGCAGTCCGCCTATGTGCCCGTATGTAACCGAATCCAGAATTAAGACTTCTTCGGCATCCGCGAGCCCGGGGATCGTATCGGCTTCTCGCATAAACAGCGTGTGATTTTGGTCCGCATCATTGGTGGCAATGAAATAATACTTTCCTTTCCATTTCGCAATGCAGGGGTCCGCACGGTCGAACACCATTGGAAAGGGGTAATGATCCTGATGAACTTCACCCGAAATATTATAGATTCCGGCCTTGCCCCAATCGATGTTATCCGTATTCCAATTTACTCTTTTGAGGGCTTTAGTACCGTCACTATACAGAGCAGTTGCCCGGAGGGATTGTAAATCCTCTTTTGATGCCGCCGATACTCTGTCCGGGATTTCAATAGCGATGTTAGTTGGAACCGTAAGCTTGCAGTACAGCCTGTGGGCTTTTTCCTTGGAGACCATAATGCTGTTCCGCGGCAGAATCCCTTCGATATCGGCAGGTATATTTTCCAGCGAAAAAGGCTGGGCCGGCTCAGGTGCTGTGACCCCCTCCAAGCTCATAATATCTGCTATAAAATTTTGATAGCCGTTCCCTTCGCCGTCGATCCAGCGGATCAAGTAGCCATTCAGGTCAGCATAAAATTCACACGAAACGTCGTTTACAAATGTATCTGTCTTAAGCTCCAGCAGTCCAATCTCTCTATATTGAAGCAAATCGCTGGAAGAGAACAGCAGCACTTTTCCCTTGCTCTGTAGATCAGCCTCACCGTTCGCCTCAGTCCGCACTGCAATCACCCCGAAACCTCCTTCGCAGGTGTGGAACAGATAAGGATTCTTCAGGCTTTTGGCGCAGAGTGTACCGTCTTCATTCTCTGTGGCCTTGGCGAATAAAACACCAGAATTATGATTCAGTTCCTGAAATTGAAGCCCGTCGTTACTCAAAGCCAAGTGCATGCTGTGCGCCAGCTTCGGTGCGTATATCATCTCTTCCTGCGGCAAGCGGGTATAACACAGGACATAGTTGCGATCATCATTTAGTTGAGGTTTCATTGCAAAGCGGCTCCTTCCATGCAAAAAGCGGTCCTGTTTGGCCGCCCTTTGCACTATGATTGATTGTGATAGGATCATGCTCTCTACACTTGCAAACCGGGACTAACGCTGCCTGGTGTAATGGAAATAATCGAAATCTGCATAACCGCCGGGCTGGCGGGTTGTATAATTGAAAAGTCCGATTCTGTATCCCATAAAATGATCCAGTGTGTATTTCATATGCAGCGTCCGGCCGATCGGGATCCACACAGCCCCGTCTCTTGAATAGTAGAACTTTGCCTCGTCCAGGCTATCCTCAAAATTGAAATCAATTTTGAGATAAACCTGTCTACCAGTGAACATAACACGTTCTACTGTCTCTTCGTGACCATCGCCGCCGTTGACACACATGTCGATGCTGAACTGGCCCTGGTCCCCGGCTTCGATCCTAATAGTGCCAAATCTATTCTGCAGCGCCACCATGCCTGCCCGGTCGCCCGGCAGCATGCCGGAGAGATCCACCACCGTCTCCGCGCTGCAAGCCGGACCCTCCGTTCGTTGGGTCAATGTATTGCGCGCCCGCAGGATGCTGTCTGCCGGTTGGCCCGTGCGGAGACGCAGATAGCCCGGGCGCTCCGTGACTGACCACAGCCTGTTGTCCGGGTTATGATTCCACTGCCAGTTCAATGCCAGCTTGTTCGTCTCATAGTCGAATTCATCACTGATGACAAGCGGCTTTGGTTCCGCAGCAGGAAGCTTTGTCTTAAAGATTCGTGGTGCCGTACCCTTATCCCCGATGACTGGCCAATCGTTAACCCAGCTCACAGGAAGCACGCAGGGAATCCGCCCGACAGCATCATGATCCTGGAATAATACGGCATACCACTCCTTATCCGGAGTATCTACGATACCGCCTTGCGCCACACCATTATTATGGTAGCCCAGATCATCGTCCAGAATTATTTTGAGTTCATAAGTTCCCAGAAGCTCACTCGAACGATAGCATAGCTGACGCCTGCGCTGATTCCCGCTTCTTGGCCATTCAATAAAAAATAAATAGTAGTAACCGTTCAGTCTGTAGGCATGACAGCCTTCGATCCGAAGTCCAATGTCTGTCCGTTCGCCTTCGAGCAGCAGCTGATCGGTTCCACCCGGCTTCACAGCGGTAAGGTCGCCCGTTAACTCCTTAATGCGGATATCACCATTACCATAGATTACATAATTACGGCCATCGTCATCCAGCAGCAGGCCGGGATCATGGTAAAGCCCCGGGATGACCGAACGCTCCCAAGATCCATGTTCAATATCTTTTGTACGATAAATATAGAACTGGTTCATATCGTTAGAGGAAAAGCAAACATAAAATGTCCCCTCTTTATATTTAAGGGAGGCTGCCCAGGAGCCCTTGCCGTAAATGCCTTTTCCGTCCAATAACCGGTGGGCATCGTTATCCTCCAAGGTATCATATACGTAATTTACAATTTCCCAATCGCTAAGGTTAACGGATTTCATAATCGGACAGCCCGGCATAGAATGCATACTGGTACTGACCATGTAGAAGTTAGACCCTACCCGGATCACGTCAACATCCGGTACATCGGCCCACATGATAGGATTCGTTATGGTAGTGGTATTCACGTTCAACCCCCTAAAAAATATTAAATATTCAATAAATTGTGTGCCAGTCCTGAATCATAATGATTATAGTCAGATGCTTACAATGAAGTCCATGATGTATAGGCATTTTAAGTTGATCTATTCTAATGTTAATAATGGCCGCATACTCCCCGGACCTGGCAGCCTTGACGAGTTTACTCCTTCTGCATAGTTCTTTTATTGTTTTCGTTTATGACTTTGTGGTGTTGTTTTTTAATTGAATTTTGCGCACTCCATTGACATAAAAAATAACGCCTCTTAGACCGCAACAGGTAACCCAGCGTGTAACTCCAAACGCTGTCCTAAGAGGCGTATTTAACAATTATAAGATATCATTATTGAGAGCTACCCTTTTACTCCTCCGACGGTCATCCCCTGAACAAAATATCTCTGGAGAAACGGATACACCATTAATATAGGGATACTTGCGATGATTGTCATCGTCGCCCGTAATGAAGTAGGCGTAACCCTTACATTGTTTCCTGCAGACTGGTAGGCCTCCACCGCTCCTGCAGTAGCAGACGTGTTGGTTGTCTGTAGAATTTTCATCAGCTCATACTGGAGTGTACTCAGGTTGATATTCGATGAATTATACAAAAATACATCAAACCAGGAATTCCATTGTCCTACTGCAGTAAATAAAGATACTGTCGCCATGGCTGGAACGGTTAGCGGCAATACTACACGAATAAAGGTTGTGAATTCTCCGGCACCATCAATTCGGGCCGATTCGAGAATCCCTTCAGGCAGGCCTTCAATAAAGGATCTTACGACAATCATGTTAAAGACTCCGATAATACCCGGAACAATATAGACCCAGAAGGAATCCGTTAAACCCAAATTGCGGATCAGCAGATACCCGGGAATCAGTCCGCCGCTGAAATACATCGTAAATACGAAGAACACAGTAACGAACTTACGCAGTACAAATTCCTGCCGGCTGACTGTAAAAGCCAGCATCGCCGTACAAAAAACAGATACCGCTGTCCCGATCACGGTGCGCAGAAATGAGATTAAGGTTGCATGGTAAATATCTGATTCTGCGAAAATGAATTTATAATTGTTCAAAGTCCACATTCTCGGCCACAAATAAATACCGCCTCTTACGGCATCGTTCGCATCATTTAGAGAAACTGCGATCATATTAAGGAATGGATATATAGTAACAATCATCAGACACACCATGAAAATAATGTTGCATATATCAAATATGCGGTCTCCAAGACTGGATTTGCGAAAACGGGCCGTTTTCCTTACTTGCATGACATAAACCTCCTCCTAGAATAATCTGCTTTCTCCCATCCTCTTAGCTATATAGTTGGCTGAGACCAGGAATATAAAGCTGACTATGGTTTTGAATATGCCTGCCGCAGTCCCCAAGGAGAAGTTGCCCATCCCCAAACCATACTTCAACACAAAGATGTCCAGATTTTCCGAATAATCAATATTCATCCCGTTGCCCAATAAGTATTGCGGCTCAAAGCCGGATTCAAGAATATTGCCCAAATTCATAATTAACAGGATTATGATCACCGGCTTGAGTCCGGGGAGCGTAATGCTCAGCATCCGCTGGAAGCGGTTCGCTCCATCGATTTCAGCCGCCTCATATTGGGACGGATCAATCGCGGTAATGGCTGCCAAATAGATAATGGTGTTCCAGCCTACATCTTTCCAAACTTGTGTCGCTCCGAGAATTCCCCAGAAATATTCTCCTTTGCCCATCCAGAGCACCGGCTTATCAAGGATATGCATCTTTGTAAGCAGCAGATTGATGATGCCGTCCGGGGATAACACAGTTAATACGATACTTGAAGCGACAACCCAGGAGATAAAGTGAGGTAAATAGCTTACGGTCTGAACCACACGCTTAAAAAGAATATTTTTCAGTTCATTCAGCAGCAGCGCTAGCGTGATCGCTGTAACAAATCCCAGCACTAATTGAATGGTGCTCATCACCAGGGTATTTCTTAGCACACGATAAAAGGTACTGTCTTCAAATAGTATCCGGAAGTGCTTTAGTCCTACCCATTCCTGTTCCGAGAAACTCCTAGCAGGCTTGAAATTCTGAAATGCCATAGTCCAGCCCCAAAGCGGGAGGTATTTAAACACGAAGGCCCAGATTACAAAAGGTATACACATAAAGACCAACGTTTTTTGCTGGACCAGACGTTTAAAAAACGAATGGGTTTTATTTAAGCCCGCTCCATTATATTTTGGCGGCGGGTTTAAGGCAGTAATGGGTTTCTCCACTTGTTCTCTCCCTTCTCCATCTCGATTGGATAATGCCGGGAATTGAAAACAATAGATACTATCAATCCCCGGCTCATGAGAGTCTGGCACAGTCTTTTAAATCACCATTTGCCTGCGATCCGGTCCTTCACCTTTTTAGTGATGAAATCCTCATACGTTTTCTTATCGAGCTTGTTGAACTGGCTCATATATTCCTCCCAGTTCTTCTCGAAATTTGCAGGATTGTCTAATATCATGGAAGGCAGAAATTTACGCTGCAGATCATCTGCTTTGGTTATAAACATCTGTTCAGGCGACCCCTGTTCCAGCGCAATGGACCAGGCAGGCGCCCACGGGCGCTCGTCCGGAGGGCTGAAGAGCTCACTAAAGGTCTGCACATCATATTTTGCAAGCAGCTCCTTGTCACCTTCTGTATATCCGTAAGTTGCTACCTCCGGCTGGTTCCCAGGCCCATAGGAATTGCCATCCTTCAGTACGGAGTTGTTACCATACCGCGGCCAACTGTAATTGAAGTAGTCAAACCCGAATTTAATGCTCTTTTCCGGATCCTCATGCATTTGACGCTGTTCCTCATTGGCATAAGTGAACCGGCCGTTTTCGTCAACCGTATAGGTCTGATCTTTGATCCCCCACTGTACCAAAATCTGATTTTCCTCTTTCAGCAGGTTATCGAAATACTTGATAATACGGACAGGATCTTTGGCATTTACGGTGATACCTATCCCATAGTTATTTACAAAACCCGGAGGGTCGATATATTGATCTTTGATATCCTTGTCGAAAACGATTGGCAGCGCGACATAACGCTTGTCATCATTGCCTGCTTTCTTCAGGTTGTTGGTTGCATCTCCAACCTGCCAGGAATAGCTGAAATAACCAAGCACACGTCCGGAGGTCAACTTGGCTAAATACTGGTCTCTGTTCATAGTGAAGGATTCAGGATCGACCAAACCCTGACTGTTAGCCTCATTCAGCTTCTTTATCCATCTTTTCTGATAGTCCGATCCTCCCACCAGCTTGGCTTCATGTGTCTCCATATCCACGATGGTACTGCCGTCATTAGGATAGCCTGCCAGGTGATTTGCTGGATTTTGAAGTGTAAAGAAACTGCCCTGCTCTCCTGCAAAGGTAGCGAAGCCAATAGTATCCTGACCGTCTACCTGGGGATGTTTCTCTTTGTACTGCTTGATCAGATCAAAATATTCGTCAAGTGTTTTAATCCTAGGGTAATTAAATTCTTTCAGGACTGCGCGCTGGATATAAAACCCCGTCTGAAAATTTGGCTCGGAGACGTACCCGATGTTGGCATCATAGGGGAAGAAATAAATTTTTCCGTCTTCCTGTCTGAATTTGTCAAAGTAAGGTCCATAAACACGCTTAATATTGGGGCCATACTTTTCAATTAGATCATCCAGCGGAATAAAAGCTCCTGCGTCCATGAGTTTGGCCATTTGGTTGCTGGAGTCGATGATATCAGGATAGTCTCCGCTGGCAATCATAACCCCTGCTTTAGTGTCACCATCACCGACCAAATATTCTATGTTCCAGTCAACTCCGGTTTGGTTTTGTAATTCTTTGCCGATGGTTGTTTCACTAGCCAAAACTTGCTTTTTCGGTGCGCCAAAGCTGAAATACTTGTAGGTAACCGGAGAAGTATCTTCGCTGCCCGCTGAGTTCCCGGACCCTGCTGCACTATTTACCGATGAGTTATTGCTGTTACCACTACAACCTCCCAAGACTGCCGTCAAGACGAGTGCCAGACCGGCGGTTAGAAATTTACTTTTTAACATTTCCGTCCCATTCCCCCTTAGTATTTAAAATTATTCCAGGCTTGCAAGCACTTACAATATAACAAGAAAACGCTTACCTGATTACCCGCTAAACCATACCTTGTACTTAAAAAAACATATTCCTCTTGCTGTGTTCTAGAGGTTTGATTCGATTAGCGGAAGAGAAATTTCTATGAGGGTACCTTCCCCTTCCCCGGTATGGATAGCGAATTCAAAGCGGTTCTGGAAACAGAGCTTTAAACGGTAATAAGCATTTTTCATTCCGACGTGCTCGCCCATATCGTCACTTTCTTTCAGATAACACTGTATTTCCCTTAGCTTATCCGGAGGCATCCCGATTCCGTTATCTTCCAGTTTGAAAATAAGCCGGTCACCCTGCACAGTTACAGAGATCAATATAATCCCTTTATCCGGGCTTGATTCGATCCCGTGGATACTGGCATTCTCGACAAATGGCAGCAGTACCATCTTCGGAATCCGGTGTCCGAGCGCTGCTGGGTCCACTACAATGCTGTAATCCAGCTTATCTCCAAAACGGTATTTCTGGATCTCCAGAAAGCTGCCGATAAGCTCCAGCTCCTCACGCACGGTAACAAAGTTCTGACTCCAGGAAATGGATTTACGAAACATCTTCGCCATATGCTGAATGATATTTGCAGTCTCTTTTTCCCCTTTGATGAGGCTTCGCATGCGGACCGATTCCAGCGAATTGAACAGAAAGTGGGGGTTGATCTGGCTGTAAAGAGCATGCAGCTGTGCTTGCTGCTGCCGCAGCTCGAGATCCTTTTTTTCAATATCCGCAATGTAAACTTCATTGATCAAACTGTGGATCGTTTCGGTCATCCGGTTGAACTCCATTGTCAACTGGCCGATCTCGTCTCTGGATTCTTCGTGGGGAATCGTCTGAAAGTTCTGCGCTTTTACCTTTTTCATATGCTTGAGAATCCGTACCAGCCGTACGTGGATCGACCTTGACATGGCCGCAATAATGATGGAGGGAATGATAAAGTTAATGCTAGCCAGCCAAATGACGGAAATACGCGACTTCCGGACGTCTTTCAGAACGATTTCTTCGTCCATAACACCTTCCAGACGCCACCCCTCCAGATAATTGATTCCTGTGTAGGCGGATTTAAACGTAAGCGAATTCTTAGGAAGAGGAATATCCTCAAAAGAAACTGCATCCGGTATTTCCGTCTTATCGTTCCGATACTGCACTTTTCCCTGGGGGTCCACCAAGTATACTTTGCCGTTAAATCCGCTTGTTTGGAATAATTGTTGGATTCGTTCCATATTAAGATCAATTTTGACGAGCTGTTCGATGCCGCTCGTATAGTAATTATTTAATTTTTGAATAAGGCTGAGCTTCTGCTCGGAATAGATGAGGGTTGGATAAGGAGTGGAATAAGCTTTGGACTGTTTATACCAGTCAGATTGACGGATTTTGTCCGTTAAACGCTCAATATTTCCGGAGGACAACACGGTTGGGTTGTCAGTATAAACCTGATACCAGTGAACCCCTTGTGCATTTTGATTGGCAAGTGCCCCGCGTAAATAAGAATTAAAGGTTTCCACATAATCCATATCACTTGTAAATTTGCTAGCAATGGTTTTATTAAAAATGGAATCGGCATATAGCGAATAAGATAAACCTACCCCCTGATCGATATTTACCTGCAGATCGTTTTTAAGATTATTTAGTGCCATATCTGCGTCACGAACCTTTTGATTCCGTATATTTCCGGTTGTGACATTATAGAATACGACATTAGTGAGAACAATCGGAAGGAAAACCGACAGCACGTACATCAGCAGCAACTTGTCACGCAATTTCATATAATTCAGGAATTTATTCATATGGCAACCCCGCTATTCTTTTTCAATAAGCATGTTCCTGTATTCTGTCGGTGACACCTGTTCCAGTTTCTCAAACTGGGTCACGAAATAATCGGAACTTTGAAAACCGACTTTCTCTGCAATCTCGTAGATTCTCATGTCGCTTTGACGAAGCAGCTTTTTGGCTTCCTCTATTCTGAGCTCAAGCAAATATTCGTTAAAATAGACGCCGTATGTTTTACGGAAAAGCCGTCCCAAATATACCGGATTCATGTAAAACTCAGCGGCTATACTTTTAAGACTGATATTTTCTCGGTAATGGCTATCGATGTACCGTTTGATAGGCTTAACTCCACTACGGCTATGCGCCTTACGAAGCTGCCCGATATATTCTGCCGCTTCCTGTACAGCCAGGATAAAATTTTCCTTAAGCATCTGCAGGCTCCACTGCTCATTATTTCTTTCAGCGAGCTCTTTAAGTCTCAGGATATCCTCTTCGCTGCCTTCCATCTCCTTTATTACGCCAAGGATTCCCGTCATACATCTGGAGAGGGAGCCTGTAACGGCCTGTGCAGTGAAACGCTGCTCTTGAAACAACCGGAACATATTGTTTATAGTCTCCAGGTAATCGTTGCTGCTTCCCTCCTCAAGTTGAGTGATAAGTTTATTGGTCAGAGCAGGATTCATATCGAAAACATATAGCGGCTTGTCTTTGACATAGGAGTACATAATAACCCCGGAGTTCTCGGCATATTTGTGACGTGCTGCTTCGTTTGCTTGCGAAAAAGAAAGGTGAACACGGCTCAAAGTATCGACAGGATTACCTGCATAAAGACTTAGCCTCATATTCAACTGATCTGCTAAACCGGAACGAAGCGTTTCCATATGTATGATAAGGCTGCCCTCATCTTCTATTTTTCTGGCTGAGCAGAGCAGCATTCCGAATACCCCCGGCTGCTGTTCATGCGCAATGATGCGGGTACATGGAATTTCCAGAGACTGAAGTGTCTCTTGAAACTGCTTCATAGTAACCTGCTTGTCAAGTAATCCCGTATGAATCTCGGCAACGGCGTAAAGGAAACCTCGAAATCCTTCCAGCTCCAGCGCTGCGGCAAAGGATTCAGCCTCCTCTCCCATAAGATGGCTTTGTACAAGCGCTTCCAAAATTGCACTGGTTGCGAGATCAGCGTTCGTTAGTGTGGCGATTTTTTTCCTTCCCAAGAGATAAGAAAGCTTCCGTACAGTTGCGGTCATTTCCTCTTCATCTATGGGCTTTAGAATATAATCGTGAACACCATACCGCAATGCCTGCTGAGCATACTTGAAATCGTGATAACCGCTGATAACGACGAATATCAAATCCGGGAAGGAAAGTTCTTTCACACTGCGGATCAGATCCAGCCCGTCCAGGATAGGCATCCGGATATCTGTAATGACCAGATCAGGCTCATGCTGTCTGATCATATCCAGCGCTTCCGCCCCATTGTTTGCCTCTCCCACTATATTGAATTTCAACGTTTCCCATGGGATCAACTCCAGTAGCCCCTTACGGACATATATCTCATCGTCTACCAGCAATACTTTAAACATGATTTTCCTCCTTCTGATAAAAAAATGGTTCCCGTCGGCAGAACCCGTTCGTCCTCTCATAATACATGACTGAATTCACATTTTATAGATTTCCGTCAGATCAGGGTTCTGCTGTTCGAGCTTCATGAATGTAAAAAGGGATCTCTCACATTGTTAATTTATAGTGTGGACTTTGACAACGTAAAAAAAATCTTGGCTTGTAGACCGCACTGTTGCAGGTGCTGGTGTACACTCCAAGATCATTTTTACTCCAAAAGGTGCTTCCAATTAGCGGCAAAATAAGCCGCTATGGATTTCCTTTATCTGAAAATCGTATCTACTTCAGATAGGTACCGCTCTCTCCGATCCCGCCGCTGCCGTTCAGCACATAAACTCTTGCATTGCCTTTGCCGGAGCAGTTCAGCGTGACGGTGCCGCCAGTCACCGTTTTGGTATCCCCGGTCACGGCATCCACATAAGTTCCGTTAGGAATGCCCGTAAAGGTGGCGTTGCCCGAAATGGTGACCAGTGCAAAGCTGTCGATGCCTTTGGAGGCATCGGTGTATCTTCTTTTGAATGCCAGATTACCGCTGACGTTCTCTGTGGAATATTGCCCTTTTTGCAGGGCAGGTACAGCCCTTCTGATCAGATTGAGCTGACGGATGTGCTTGGCCAGCGGATGATTTAGTGATTCAGCCAGTGTGCCTGTAGCGTTTGTATATCTGCCATAATCCTGTACGGTGACACTGCCTTCAATATGATTCCCAAAATAAGCACGTCCTGTCGTACTGAGCGGCGCATTTGGTCCAACGTCAATTGCTTTTCCCTTCTGGAACTCGATTTCCGAGCCGTAGAAGATGGCCGGGATACCGCGGAAAGTGAACATCAGCGTCAGGTTTTCAGCCCAGGTGTCCTGTGTTCCGGCAAAACGTTGATTTTCCGGCGCCTGGTCAGGGGCATAGTCGTGGGAATCCACATAAGTCACGTTCCAGGTAGCATCATTATAGAACTGGTCACCGCTGCGCATGCTGAACGCTTCCTGCGCGGTTTTGAATGCCCAGTGCATCGGGAAGTCGATCACATCCATGCCGGATTTCATCGAATAGTCCGGAGTATGATAATTGTTGCCGATCAGAAAAGCATTGTTCGACGTCGGCTGGCCCGCTGTTGTGGTGTTATCCGCCCATTCCTGTTCGACGGACAGCTTGTTGGTGGCGTAGTCATTTTTGCCGTCGCCTGGGTAGGGTTTTGCCGATTTCCAAGTATAAAAAGGCGTCGATATCGCCGGAATCCCGCTATTCCAGACATCTCTGTACCGGGTAGCCACCTCTCCAAAAATGAAGAAGTTGGAGCCCCCTCTTTCCTTCCACGCCGGAATAAAGTATTTGTTAAAAATATACCGGCTGACATGCTTCACCGTATCCAACCGGAAAGCATCAACCCCCATATCGATATACTGGTTGTAGCTGTCGATCAGATACTGGTTGACCACAGGATTCTCCGTGTTGAGGTCCACACAATCCCCGGCGATCTGTCCGGTCTGGACAGTGTACGACTCCCAGGAAAGGCTTTTTTCCGTGTGATACATATTGTTGTTGGTCTCGGCGTTCTTCATCAAGGCCAGTCTGGCCTGATACTGCTGATCCGGAGTCATGGTATCGTAGTTGGCCGGCAGCTTATCGGTGATTTTGAGCAGGTTAGCGCTCGTATCCGGCTTGGCGGGATCTTTTTTGAACATCGGGAACAGATTCTCCTCCCCAAAATTGCCGGTATGATTGACGACGATATCCTGGATGACCTTGATGCCTTTGGCATGAGCGGCGTTGATCAGATCCTGGTAGGAGGCGCCTGCTGACTCGTATCTCGGATCGACTTTGGAAAAATTCATCGCGTGGTAGCCGTGATAGTCATAACCGCTGGCATTCTGAACAACGGGCGTAATCCAGATCGCACTGAAGCCAAGCGCTTTGATGTAATCCAGCTTTTGGATCAGGCCCTTAAAATCCCCTCTCCAAGCAGGATCGGAAACCGGATTACCGGCCTTTGCATCCTCCCAGGCATGGGCGTTATTGCTGGAATCACCGTCATAAAAGCGGGAAGTCATTACAAAGTAGATGGAATCCTCGCGAAAATCCCCTTTGCTGCCGATGCTGTAGACAAAGCTTTGGGTCGTCCGGTTACCGGCGGCGTCAACTACAAGAAACTTCAGGGTGGTTGTTTGAGATATCAGAATCTGCGGTCCTGTCACTCCGGCAAGAGTATTCCCCGTAAGATATACTTTGGAGTTAGTTGTAGGCTCGGAGCCATTATCGGTATAGTAGGCGGTTACGGCCGCAGCTTTGTTGTCTTTGATGTTAAAAGAGACATTGACCGCTGTAGCGGACTGGCCTACCGGCAGATTCGGGGTAATAACCGGCGGCTGTAAATCGGCGTTCGGGTCAATCACATAGGCAAAAGAAGCAACACTGCCTGCCACGCCGTCCGCGTTAACGCCAAACGCTTTTATCGTCAGCGAAGACGAAACCTGAATGGGGGCAGTATACAAGGCTGAGGCCGTCGTCGGTGTAGAACCGTTGATCGTATAGTAGATTTTGTCCCCGCTGTTGCTGCTGGTTAATGCAACCGTTTGTGCTGCATCATATGTTTTGGGAGCCGGCGAAACCGTGATTACCGGTGTCTTTAGTGCTTCCGGATTGGAGGTATACCAGACGTTGTCTGTGTAGTACCAGCTCTCTTTTACATTACGGGTTAAATCGCCTGTCTGTTTGCCGTTGCTGTCATTAAAAATCAGGCTGGTGCTTGCCGCGCCAGGTATAGTGTAGCTGTACCAGTCGTTCCCGTCCGCCTTCATAAGAATACCCGGCCAGGCTCCGCTGACCGGTACCGATGACGGACTGAGGTTCCAGTAATGAATACGCATAGCCGAATTCCAGCTGATGGGCTTTTTCACATGGACGGTGATGCCGGCTGCAGTTGCTGTAGGTGATGGTGTTACGCTTGCGGTAGGACTTGGAGTAGGTGTCACAGTTGGTGAAGGTGTTGGAGATGCTGTCGCTGTCGCGGTTGCTGTGATTGTAGGTGTTGGTGTTGTAGTGGCTGTTGGTGTATTTGTTGGAGTGGCCGTTGCTGTATTCGTAGGCGTTGGAGATGCTGTTGGCACAGGAGTTGGCGATGGTGTAACCTCTGGTGTAGGTGTAGGTGTAGGTGTAGGTGTAGGTGTAGGTGTAGGTGTAGGTGTAGCAGATGGAATGGCCGTGGGCTGGACCGTTGGTGACGGGGTTGCCGTTGGCGCCGTTCCGGCCTGGATCGTTACATAATCCATATTAATATTTCCGCTGTCGGTTGAGTCGTATTTGTAGGTGATGGTATTGCTGCCGGCCTGCAGGCTGAGCGATTCACTCTGTTCGCCCCAGGTGTCCCAGCTGCTTAAACTCTCCAGTGTGATTTGCTTAATTTTGGTCCCGTTCACATAGACAGATACCGTTTTGGCGCTGCCGGTTGCGTTCGCATAACGCAGCGTTGCGTTATAGGACCCTGCAGCTGAAGCCTGCACAGCAAAGGCTGCGGATGCGCCGCTGGCCGTAAATCCGTCAACAAAGCCAGCCCCCGAGTAGCCGGTATGATTGGTGTTAATCTTGGCACCGCCGGATAAGGCTGCATTCTCCGCTTCATATCTGCCGGCCGAGGGAATGGTAACGGTCCAGTTTTTGCCGCCGTTATTATCCCAGCTGTCAGTTGGCGCAGTGATGTGATAGCAGTACGAAAGAGTAGCACCTTCTGCGACTGATAAATTAGCCGTAAAAGTTGTTCCGTTTCTTGTCATTTCGGTGTCTGTCATGCTCGACCAATTATCGGTCGTCCAGTGCAGGGTCACCGCCGTTGCCGTGCTGTTCGTGTAAGTAACCGTATAGTTGGTGCTGCTGGCGGATGCACCGCCGGATGGACCAAACAAGCTAAAGCAGAGCGCAAAAATGACTAACCAGGAAAGAAAACGCCTTGTTTTCATTTTTACCAAATAAACAACCTCCTGATCAAATGATTGGTAAACCCAACATCCTTATTGCGCAAACGTTTGCAAAGAAGCGGTTAAAAAACGCACCTGGCTATTGAATTGCCGTGACTATACCCTGCATGTTACCAACCTTCAATCAAATTACTCCACAATCATCTACCCGTTACCCCACAACGATCAACCCGTTACTCCCTCACCCCATCACCCCCCATGGACTGTCGGAAAGCTTCATTGTATGCGCTTGCATAATTGGGGTAAAAATAAAGCGGCGACTGCTGCTACTGCTCCAATGAATTTTCCTGATTCTGATTATAGAGTCCGGCATAGAGCGCGGTCAAATGATCTATTGAGTTCTTAACAAGAGGTTTATCTGGGTAATGCTCCCATTTTCTGCGAATTAAGCATGCGGAAACCGGTTTCCTGATTTTTTCGGCAAAAGCGCCTTTTGCACATTTGACTTCGGCTGCATTTTCTCGCCAGAATGAAGTTTTTTTAGTCTCATGTGCAGGAATTTAAGCTGTTTCCAAGTGCACTGGCAGTCCTTCTTCATTTGACCGGATAGGCTTGTTATACTAAATGCAGTACAAGTTGACCTATGCGGAGGACATAATGAATTATTTGTTCGAGCACGTTCAGTTAGGTAACCGGCCGTTCCTTTACGGTCGAACCACACGTTCGACGGCATCTTATCCAGGCTTTTATCATTGGCATCAATGCTGCGAGCTGCTCTACATTCACGAAGGCAACGGATTTGTCATTTTAAATCAAAAGACCTACGAGATGAAGCCGGGCATGCTGTTTTTCTTCCAGCCCTTCCAACTGCATAAGGTCTACGCCAGCGTAAGCGATGACACGCCTTATGTGCGGACGATGATGTTTGCGGACCCGCATTATTTTCATCGGACGCTGCTTCCTTTTCGTTCCCGTCATGCCCTGTTCGAACGGCTATGGCGAAGCACGCATGCCGAGCCGCTGGACCTTCAGTCCCGAAGCGGCTATCTGGAGCAAGTTTTTGCAATGTACAACGATCGATTCCAAGCGGGCAGCGGGTTCAGTGAGGAGGAAGATATGACGATGCTGCTGCTACACATGCTCGAGGCTGCAGTATCAGCAGGCGGGATACAAAAAGACGCTACTATCGAGGTTCGCCCTTTCTCGTATGTTGAGCGGATGATGAGCTGGATCGAAACGCATTACGCTAAAGAGATTCATCTGGAGGATATCGCCGGGGAGCTGCATCTCTCCAAATTTTATATCTCCCGGTTGTTCCAGCAGGAGACCGGCGGCAGCATATCCGACTATATTATGGCGCGGCGTATCAAGCAGGCTTGCCGGCTGCTGCAGAATTCCGACTATTCCGTCGCGCGGATCGCGGAAGAGGTCGGGTATCCAAACGCCTCGTATTTTATCCGGTTATTCAAAAAGGTTATCGGCACCACACCGCTTAAATACCGGACCGCAGCCCGGCAGCTGGAATAAAAAGAGGAATCGTGTCAATTCGGGAAGCTTTCATCCCGGATCAGCTCGACTCCTCTTGTTCTTTTTTTTGAGCTATAGGATTTCTACCATAGATAGAGGTCGTTACCTTTAAGTTTGAAGATAGCCTCCATGAAAAAATAATCACCGTAGATGATCGGCTGATGGTGGATTTTGTTATGATACGACGCAGAACCGCGCTGAACGATGGCATCTGACGCAGTGGACCAGTCGCAGCGTATATCGACCGCTTGGAGCAATTTGACCGCCGCATCGAGATAAACCCGCTGCTCGTATTCACCAACGGCCTTCGCGATCTCAATTAACCCGCATGCCGCGATCACAGCCGCCGTATCGTCCTCCAGCCGCGGCTTCGCCGGTTGTCTGAAATCGACCGGGATGACGCCGTCTTCCGGGATATTTGCGATAAAATAATGCGCGATGCGTTTGGCTGTCTGCAGATACTCGTCTTTCCGCGTATGCGTGTAACTCATCATATATCCGTACAATCCCCAAGCTTGGCCTCTCGTCCACGAGGATCCTTCCTCATACCCTTGACCGCCGTAAGTACGAACGACACCGCCTTGCTCGGGATCGAATTCCACAATATGATTAACCGATCCATCCGGCCGGACGAAGGCGTCCATCGCCGTATCCGCGTGCTTCATTGCGATCTGCTTGAAACGGGGATCACCCGTTTCTTCCGAGGCCCAATAGAGCAGCGGGAGGTTTAACATGCAATCGATAATCGCCCAGCCTCTTGTATCCCCTTCCTCCGGATCGTTCCACGCCCGGATAAAGCCGCCGGCCAGATTAAACCGCCCTGCCAGAAGATTGGCGGCATGCAAGGCCCGTTTGCGCGATACCGGGTTCTTCGTCACTCTGTAATTCGCGACGCTGGTCGGCAGCCACATGAACCCGACATCATGGTGCAGCCCGTAATACTCTTCAAAGCAGCGGTCCAGCATCTCCTCCGAAACGGCGGCAATGTCTTTGTAGGCCTCTCGGCCGGTCTCATGATACATAAGCCACATTATGCCGCCCCAAAAACCATTGGTCCACCAGTTGATTCCGTCTGCAAAATCCCCTGACGGATTGTGGGCAGCACGGTCATCATGCGTGCCGTCAACCGTTGTGTAGGGGATTTTGTTTCGGGATTTCTCGCTGACCCATTCCATCTTCTCGGTCATTCTGCCAATGACGTCCTGCAGCCATTGCTGATCTTTTGTTTGCAGCATAATCGTATTCCAACCCTTCGTATCGTCGATTGATGAGCTTGTCATTCGCTTCCAATGACTTGATTATAGCTCCGCAAGACAAACGAAAGTTGCCGTAAACAGACTAGAAATGTTTCTTTCTTGCACTGTGCGCAGGTGGCATAGGCGGCGGGGGGTATCGGGGAGAGTTAGGCATCCCTTTTACAGTAAAATACAACAGCAGCTGTAATTAAACTCAGTGTCCATAACAACAATATACCTGCCCCTTGTATTGAGGTAAGGACATTTATTTCATTAGAGGAAGACAGCGTATACATATGAAATCCTGCCGTATCCGGGGTATAAGTACTTATACCAGGCAGATAATTTTTCGTTAACGGACTGACAATGAAGTAATAGCCAAGCAATATCACTAATGCTGGCGTGGTTCTTCTTAATAAAGCTCCTGTAGCTGCACTGAGAAGTGTGGTTAAGGTCAGGTAGCCTGTTGCCCCTGCTAACGCCTTGATTATCGGGTTTATCTCAATCACTGCGGCGTCTTTCATCATAAAAAATGAACACAGTACACCCGATGCAGCAATAATAAACGCTGCGGGAAGGGTTATTACGGCCAACGCCAGAAACTTAGCGGATAATTGAGACACGCGCCATGGTGTCGTAGTTAAAGTAGTTCGAATCTGTCCGCCCGTATACTCCGAACAAGTGGCTAAAATCCCAAAAATAATAAACCCTGCTTGAAGATACCCCATAGAAGCAAGTCCTAAATTCAACAGGTTTTGCGCTCCTGCCTCCCCTTGTAGACCAGCGGAAGTAAACGCTGCGGCTAAAACTAAATTAAGAAGGAATGTACCAATCAGAGTGCGCCCTATCGATGGTAACGTAACTAATTTATCCAGTTCAGCGCCAAGGATTGGTGTTATTTTTTTGTTAAAAGAGACACTCATGAGGTAACGTCCCTTCTATGAAATACAATAGCTGCAGTAATGAAAATAACGGCTACCCAGGCAAACATAACTAAACCGCCTGTGAATGGAGTGTGAAATCTTTCGAAAAAACTGCCTGTGATCGGGGTGTGTCTATCATTCGTAAACAAAAACATTTCAGTACCGGCCCTATCGGGAATGTAAAACGCCAACTTTGTCACCTTAGAAAGCAGGACACCAAAGGATACAACGGATGAATTTATAATGAGTACAGCAAGCGGGATAACGCCGTTTTTAGTCAGAACAGTAATCCCTAATCCTAACAGGGCAGTGAATATCCAATAAAAAACCGCACCAATCAATCTAGACCATTCAAAAGCGGGAGCATATTCACCAAGAATTAGATGCGTTGCTGACATGGTTGTCATAATAGCAACAATACACACCAGTATGCTGGTCACTGTCACAGCGCCTGCTTTTGCCAGCAAAAAATGAAGCCGGGATGGAACAACAGTCAAACTTGTTGTAATCTGCCTCCCTCCGCCAGATTCACTGCTCTCTGTCGAAAACTCACTGCTGACAGCAAGCACACCCAGAATAATAACACCCTGAACACCAAGAGCTAATCCAATATAGCCAACTTCGGATAGCCGTGTGCTAACGCCAGCTAGGATCTCTTCTTTTTGTGCTGTACTATCTAAGGCAGCAATAACCGCAGGGGCAAACGCTCCAATAAGAAAGGCAAGCCAAATGCCCGGCAGGGATAATAATTTTGATAGTTCCGCGTGGAGTACTCTCATATAGCATCACCTGCATGTTCAGACGTCAAGGTAAAATAAGCGTTCTCCAGCGTGGAATGGTTGCCAATGACTTCTTCCAAAGTTCCATCTGCAACGACTTTTCCATGGTTAATAATCACCACATCGTCAACCGTCTCTGCAAGCTCTCCCATGAGATGACTGGATAATAACACGGTGTTACCCGACGCAGCGCGTTCACGCAAAAATGTCCGAATCCAGCGAATGCCCTCCGGGTCGAGCCCGTTTACGGGTTCATCTAAAATCAATATTTGGGGATCGCCAAGCAGCGCGGCTGCTATCCCAAGTCTTCTCCCCATACCCAGGGAGTAGCTCCCGACTCTTTTGCCAGCTGCATAAGTAAGACCTGCTATTTCCAGAACTTCCTCGACACGTGAGAGGGGTAATCCTGCAGCACGGGCAATCCAACGCAAATGCGCCCGGCCTGTGCGCATACGATGAGCCCCAGATCCATCAAGGGCGGCGCCCACTGTTGCTAGAGGATTTTGTAATGCTGCGAATGGCTTTCCATTAATCAGCGCGCTCCCTGAAGTGGCGCGATCCAGTCCAAGCAGGATGCGAAGTGTAGAGCTTTTACCAGCCCCATTGGGTCCTAAAAATCCGGTGACTCTACCTGGTCTGGCTTTAAAACTGATGCCTGATAAAATTTCTTGATTTCCGCGGCGTTTGACTAAGTTATGAATAGTGAGCAACCATAACACTTCCTTTCTGTTATGGTTTTAAGTATAGAGAAGCAAAGTTACATCTCCGCTGTCAGCCTGTTTAATTCTGGGTTAACTTTAGGTTAAGCGCGGGCAATCGCTACCCTTGTGCCCTTGTCATCCGATGTAAAGTCGGCTTTTAACTTCATTTTTGTCAGCATATAATTTGAAGCCGATAAGCCAATCCCCGCTCCGCGCTCACAAGAAAAGTTATCCATCCCTGGGCCTCTGTCTGCAACAATGATTTGTTCTTTTTCTACATCAACCCCAATGTATGCATATTTCCCGTCTGCTGCATGGCGAAGAATATTCTGAAATAAATTATCGAGCACCCGTGTCATCCATTTCGGATCAGCTTCCCAATAAAAAGTTTTCTCTGCCGGTAAATCAACTTCGAGCTGAATTTCTTTTGCTTCAAATGCAGCATACCATGCAGCAACAGATGCTCTTACTAAACGTACAATATCTGTAGAAACGGGCTCAAAAGGGTATTTCCCCGAAGTAAGCAAGGTATAGGAAAGGAGATCATCCATTAAATCTCCGACTCTTGTAATGGTTTGGTTCATCTCTGTTAGTGAGTGTTGGCCTTCTAAACTTATTGATGTTTTATTTAATCTGCTGACATGCCCTCGCAAAATGGTAAGAGGCGTTCGTAAGTCATGGGATAAATTCGCAATAAGCCGATGCCGTAATAATTCTTCTTCGTATTCCCGTTTGCGGCTGTCTTCAAGCTGCTGGATCATCCAGTTAAACGAACTTCCTAATTGGTCTATTTCATCCATACGATCCGTTTGAATTGTAATCGGTTTAGGAAATGAATTAGGGTTAGCGGAGAATGACATGGCTTCCTGTAAGGTAGTGAGACGTTTACGAATTCTCAAGAAAAATAGCCAGGATATTACTATAAACGCGACAATAATAAAACCAAACAAAAGCAACGCAATGTAAAATAGTTTTAATGTATTCAGATCCTCTTGCGGGACGCCCTGAATCCCAAAAAACGTAGAGATGAAAATTAGCACCAATGGAGGTAAAAAGATAAACAGAAAATGCACTTTTAGAAAACGGCGGAATAATGATCTGCTCTGTTTCATAGCTTCACCCGATAACCTATCCCCTTTAACGTTTCTATAATCTCCGGGGCATCGGGATTACGTTCCAGCTTTTGACGCAGCCGGCGGATATGTACCATTAATGTTTTATCGCCAGTGATAAATGTTTCTTCCCAAATGGCTTCATAAATTTGTTCTTTTGGTAACACCTGATTAGGGTGGCGTAAGAAGTACATTAGAATTTGATGCTGCTTCCCTGTCAAAATGATTTCTTCTCCTGTTCGTTTGTCATAAACCATTTGGATTTCCGGATCTACTTCAATATGATTTCCCAATAAAATGCGTTTGGAATGTGTTACGTTTCTTCGACGGATTAATACTTCTAATCTTGCAACTAATTCATCCGTATGAAAGGGTTTGGTTAAATAGTCATCGGCAAATTGCAAGCCGTCTACCTTATCATTAATGGATGTTCGGGCAGATAACAGCAAGATAGGAACATCAGGAGCTGCCTTTTTTAATCGTCTTCCTACAGTGAATCCGTCTAAACCGGGTAACATGATATCCAGGATTACGATTTCAATCTGATTTACTTCTTTTTCGGCTCCTTCACCCGATAGCAGCCACTGCACTGAATATCCGCGCTGTTCCAATTCTTCTTTTACCCAACTCCCTATTTTTTCATTATCTTCTATGTATAATATGTTTCTTTTCAAGTAACATCCCGCTCTCTAAATTTTGATTTATACTGATCATTCAATAAGAACCTGATACTAATAAAACCGGTTATTATACACTTTCGCAAGAACAAGTAATGCGAGCTCATTTGAGAACAGTATAGATGAAAGCAGGAAAATTCCATAGTGCAAAATACTATACGGGAAACAGCTGCCATTCAGTAAATAGTGCCGAGTCAAGTAAATAGTGCCGAAAAACAAGCAAACTCCTGCCAGGGAAAATTGTAGTAACCAAAAAAAACGGCGGAACCCGCAGAGCAAGCTCTGCAAGGTTCCACCGTCTAATATATTCCTGTATTTCTTAGTAAGGCACTTTAAACATGTAACGGCGGTGCTCAAGCGGGTGTTTGCGGGCCGCAGCCAGCTCGACCGCATAGACGCGAAGGATAAAGTTAAGCGCAAGCGGTGCGAGGTAGCCTTTCATCTCTTCATCAACGCCGGCCCAGTCAAGTTCCTTGGCGTCAAGCACCAGGAACTTCTCTCCGTGCTCCTTCAGGAATTTCAAGGCGCGCTCTTCCATCGGCCGGGTTGCATCAAGTCCCATCAGCAAAATAAATGGCATTTTCTTATCCAGTATTTCAAACGGTCCATGGAAGAACTCGCCGGCATGAATCGCGTGGGAGTTGATCCATTGCATCTCCATCAAAATACAGATTGCAAAGGAGTAGGCGATGCCGTAGTTTGAACCGCTCGCCATCGTATAGATGACGGACTCATCTTTGTAAGCTGCCGCGAATTCTTTGGCCGGGGCTGTATAATTTGTTTTGATAGATTTCATGACGGCATCCAGATGCGGCAAGCTCGTCAGCAGCTTCTCGTATTTCTTGTTGCCTTCCTTGACATAGAGCAGGCCCATTGTCAAGCGGTACAAAATCGCGTAGTTGGCGATCTCCGGATGCGGGTCAAGCTCCCCGGGAGGTGCCCAGCTGTAGTTGACGATATAATCGGACTCGTCAGCAAGCGGCGCAGTCTCCACGTACATAAGCGAGACGGTCAGCGCGCCTTTGCTCTTGGCGAATTTTGCGGCTTCTGTCGTTTCCGGGGTTTTACCTTTGTGGGAACAAAGGATTACCAGCGAATTCTCACCGAGCGTGGCCGGATCACGGTAGATGAATTCATTAGAGTTGAACACCTCTGCGGTGATCGACTTCGATTCACGGTCAATGAAATATTTGCTCGGATACATCAATGCGGACGATCCGCCGCAGGCGACCAGGAATACCCGGTTAATTGTTCTTGACTTGTAAGCCTCGATAATTTGATTCACTTGATCTTGCGCGGTTTGCAATACGTTAGCTACGCTCATGAATGTATCCTCCCGTTTCAACATGTTATAGGTTGTTATATATACACTTATACAATCCTTGGCGTAAAATGTCAATGTTTATTTTCATAACCCTGCTTCGCCGGCAATTCCGGGTGTCGTCATCCGGTATGGATCGAGAATCGCATCCAGCTGTTCTTCATCAAGCAAATCATATAAAAGCACCAGCTCCCGGACAGACTTGCCCGTCTGTATGGCTTCATTTGCGATCCTGGCGGATGCCTCATAGCCCAAATACGGATTTAGCGCCGTCATAACGCCTACGCTCTTTTCCACGTTTGCCCGGCAGCGCTCCACATTTGCCGTTATTCCGTCAAGACAGAATTGACGGAATACGCTGAAGGTCCGCTTCATCATATCAAGGGATTGCAGCAGATTGTACACCATGACCGGTTCCATGACGTTTAGCTCCAGCTGGCCGGCCTCGGAGGCAAGACATATTGTATGGTCGTTACCAATGACCTGAAAGGCCACCTGGTTTACAATTTCGCACATGACCGGATTCACCTTGCCGGGCATGATCGAAGAACCCGGCTGACGAGACGGCAAATGAATTTCATTAAATCCAGCTCGCGGACCAGAAGCCATCAGGCGAAGATCGTTGGCGATCTTGGACATATTGATCATGCATATCTTAAGGGCGGAAGATACCTCGGTGAACGCATCTGTATTTTGCGTCGCATCAGGCAGGTGCCCGGCCTGACGGAGCGGCAGTCCACTTATCCCTTTTAGCTCCTCAATGACATGGCTGATATAGCGGGGATCCGCATTCAAGCCGGTGCCGATTGCAGTCGCGCCCATATTAATCTCCAGCAGATTCGCCCGGGTACGCTCGATCCGTACAATGTCCCGCTTCGCTAAGCGGGCGTATGCCTCAAATTCCTGGCCGAGCCGGATTGGAACGGCGTCCTGCAGATGTGTCCTGCCGATTTTAATCACGTTATCGAATTCCTGTGCTTTACGCTCGTAGGTTTGCTGTACTAAACGCAGCTCATGAAGCAACTCATCAATGAGATTCGCTGCGGCAATATGCGCAGCTGTAGGGAAACAATCGTTGGTCGACTGGGACATGTTGACATGTGTATTAGGACTAACGTGGACGTAGTCACCCCTCACACCGCCGAGCAGCTCAATCGCCCGGTTCGCCAATACCTCGTTCGCATTCATGTTAATCGACGTGCCAGCCCCGCCCTGCAGCGGGTCGACAACGAATTGCTCATGCCATTTTCCGGAGATAACCTCTTCAGCAGCTTGCTCTATCGCAAGGCCGATTCTTGGATTAAGCCTGCGCGTCAGCTGATTGGCGCGGGCAGCAGCCAGCTTCACCATGGCGAACGCCCGAATGAGGCCCGCATGCAGCCGATATCCGGTAATGGGGAAATTTTCGACCGCCCGCAGCGTCTGAATGCCATAATACACTTCCTCAGGAACATGCCGTTCGCCTAAAAAATCCTTTTCAACCCGATAATCCCGGAGCTGCATAGACGGCCCTCCCTTCTTCCGAATCAGGGTCACGGAAATCCGGCGGGATCCGTCTAGCGACTCCGGTCTGGATGGCTGCCTTGATGATAGCGGTCCTTACTTTGACAACAACCTGATCGTTAAAAATGCTAGGTACGATATAATTCTCATTCCGCTCGGATGGGCCAACAACCTCCGAAATCGCCTGCGCAGCCGCGAGCTTCATCGTTTCATTGATCTCGCTGGCCCGGCAGTCCAGTGCGCCGCGGAACACCCCGGGAAAAACAAGCACATTATTGATCTGATTCGGGTAATCGCTTCGTCCCGTCGCAAAGATGCGGACATACGGCAGCGCTTCTTCCGGTGAAATTTCCGGCTCAGGATTCGCCATCGCAAATACGATCGGATCCCTCGCCATCTTCTTGACGTCACTGGAAGCCAGTACCTTTGCACGGGAGACGCCAATAAACACGTCCGCTCCTTCGATGACTTGAGACAGTGTGCCCCCGTGCGTGTCGACCTGGGGCTGTTCTGTCAACCACTGCCACATGGGATGCTCGTAACTGCCGCCCCGGACAAGGGCCCCTTCGCGGTCAACCGGCGTCAGATTGCGCACGCCTGCTGCAAGAAGCATTTTACAAATAGAAACCCCTGCTGCTCCGATTCCATTCACGACGACCCGGGCATCTTCCATGCGTTTGCCGACCACTTCCAGCGCATTAAGCAGTCCGGCAACAACGACGATCGCTGTGCCGTGCTGGTCATCGTGGAACACCGGGATATCCAGTTCCTCCTGCAGACGGCGCTCGATTTCGAAGCAGCGCGGGGAGCTGATGTCTTCGAGATTGATCCCCCCGAAGATTGGACTGATTGCTTTAACTGTACGAATGATTTCCTCCGTGTCCTTCGAATCGAGGCAGATCGGGAAGGCGTCGACATCGGCAAGCTGCTTGAACAGCATGGCTTTGCCCTCCATCACAGGCGCGGCCGCATGGGGACCAATATCGCCTAAGCCCAATACGGCGGTACCGTCGGTAATTACAGCTACCGTGTTCCGTTTCAGCGTGAGCGAGTAGGCTTTCTTCGGATCGTCCGCGATTGCCGAACATACTCTAGCGACACCGGGCGTGTAGACATGTGACAGGTCGTCGCGATTCTTCACCTGCATCTTCGGTTGAATCGCAATTTTGCCGCCGAGATGAGCCAGGAAGGTACGGTCCGAAATATGGATGATGGAGACACCGGTAATCGCCCGGATTGCGCCAATCAATGCTTCACTTCCTTCCTTGCCGGCTTGCACAGTGATGTCCCGAACGGAAGAGCCGCTCCCGGAACTGATCACATCCACTGCGATAATGTCGCCGCCGAATTGGCTGACCGTCTTGGCCACTTCGACGAAGGATGTTCGCTCCTGTTTAATTTCCAAGCGGAGCACTAAACTTTCATATCCCATCGCGTCTCTCTCCTTGTGTCCAAAATAAACTGAAACGAACCTACGTTGTAAAATTAGGCTGCTTATCTGCTTTGATCCGGCCCAGCAGCGCAAAGCCTGCTGCCCCGATCACGCTTAGCACAGCTGCACCGCCGAACAGTAGCCGATAACCGCCTGCTTCAATGATGTAGCCGCCCATATTGCTTGCCGTAATGCCGGCAATATTCGTGTAGACAACGATAAAAAGTGAATGCGCAGTAGTCTTCGTATGCGCAGGGCTTGCATCATAGGCATAGTTGATTCCAGTCGCCAAGAAGAGCGCATAGGTAATGCCAGACAAGATCTGGTTCAGCATCAGAATTCCGAATGCCGGTTCCAGCGAGAGAATATACCAGCGCAAAGCCCCGGCTAGCGACACGATCGCGAGCGTACGAACATAACCCAGCTTGCGGATAATGATGCCTGAAAAGAAAAAGACGGGGATCTCGGCGATCGAAGAGATCGTATATAAGATGCCGATTTTGCCGGAAACCTCCCCGCCGAAGTGGCTGATATACACTGAATAAAACGCATTGTTTAACTGCGGGCCGATCGCTGCAATAAATACGGGGATGAGGAACAGCAGGAACCGCCGTTCCTTCAGAAGCGGCAGCATCTCGCTAAACATTCCGCTCCTTTTAACCGGTTCCCCCTTCCCTTCCCCCTTCCGCGTAGAATCCGTGACCAGCAAAAAACTAAGACAACACATCAGCATCATGGTTGCGATATAGGCGGGAAACATCATAGACAGGCCGTGCTTGTCGTACAGGATGCCGAACAACGTAACGGACAATCCAAAGCTGATCGATCCAACGACCCGGATCGTGCCGTAACTGAGCGCGTTTTTTTTCGCGTGCCGGACGGTTACCGCATCCACAACCGGCAGCGTAGCCGAAGCGAAAACGGCCAGTACGATAGAGATTCCGACATAAGCCGCATAATGATGATTGGCGAATGGATACAGCACCATTACCCAAGGCGTAATTCCCATGCTCCCGATGAGAACCTGCTTGGCAACACCGTAATGGTCAATCAGCATCCCCCATACGGGCTGCATGAGGAAGCCGACCAAAGGTCCGATCGAGGCGATGAAACCGATCTGTTGAGCGCTCAATCCATTCTCCGCGAACCAATAACTTAAGTACGGCAGATAGGACGCGTAAGCGATATAGAAAAAATAGTTATACACGTGCATGGAGTATTTCCTGATGGCCCTTGGCATAAGCGCCCCCTTTTGTGCCCGCGAAAACAGCGTTGAAACAACCGCTTGTCCAAGGCATTCAGACTTGTCCCGAGCCGGAATCCGGGTCGAGATCATGTGTGGTGCGCATAAACGCGAAGGTCCAATAGACGCTGCGCCTGGCAGCCGCTGTGTTTCACTTGCTGCGATAGCTGCTGAGCGGCAAATGATCCTCCGCATCAGCAGCTGGTTGGGCAGCTTTACTGCTAGCGGTACGTCCGTTCCAGACGTTTTGCGAGCATGGATAACGGGAAACAAATGACAAAATAAACGGCCAGCACGAGCGTATACATCTGAGTTGCGACCGATAATCCTTCCATCAGCTCCACGCGTTCAATGACAAGCTGAACGGATTTGAGAAAATCCTGGTTGCCGATCAGTACCGACAGCGAGGTGGACTGGATCAGGTTGGACATGAGTCCGATAACCGAAGGCAGCATCCGGCGCACCGCCTGAGGCAGGATGACGTACCGCATCGTCTGTACTGTGCTTAATCCAAGCGCAACACTCGCTTCGGTCTGCGCCTTCGGAATCGATTGAATCGCTCCGCGCACTGCAACAGAAATGTTGGCGCTGCTCCACACACTGAGTGCAATCATGGCGGAGATGTAGCTGTTTACGTTGATTCCAAACTCAGGCAGCAGAAAGAATACGAGGAAGAGCGTAATGAGAATTGGCAATCCGCGGAACAGTTCCGCATAACCCCGCATGAGGAGTGAGAGCACCTTGTTATGCGCGGTCTGCAGCACACCGACCAAAACGCCGAGAACGAGAGCGATACCCAGGCAGCTTAGGCTGAGCAAGAGGGTATTAATCAGCCCGTCGAGGATAAAGCTTAAGTTTTTGAATAATACCTCCATTTAAGCCCCTGCCTTTCATAGTCTTCGTTTTGTAATCCAGCTTGCGTTCAATAATCCGGAACAGAAATGATGTGCCCCAGATCAGGATCAGGTAAATTAAGGCGATTGTCGACAGCATCTCGTAGGTCTTGAAGTCATAAGCAATTCTGTCCATCGCCATGAACGTCAGCTCCGCGACCCCTATACTGGTCATGTAAGCAGAGTTTTTGATAACGGAAACTGCCGTGTTGCTGAAGGCAGGGAAGCTGATGCGGAAACCGAGCGGGATGATGACGAAGCGGACAATCTGCCATGTGCTCATGCCGAGCGCCTGGCCGGACTCGATTAATGCGTGCGGAACAGCGTCCGTCCCTCCGCGGAAATTCTCGGCTGCAAACGCTCCTCCCCATAGGGAGAGGGCGATGATACCCACTGCGACGGCCGATAATTTAATGCCTAATGCGGGAAGGACGAAGTAAAGATAGAACACATGTACAAGCAGCGGCGTGTTGCGAATCAGATCGACGTAGATAACCACAATCTGCGACAGTATGGGAATTTTAAGCGTCCTGACCACTGCGCCGCTCATACCGATAATGAGCGAGGCAGCGATGCTTGCCACACTGATCACTAGCGTCATCTTAAGACCCGTGAACAGCAGCGGCAGTGTACTCAAAATGTAACCAAAATCGAAATTCACGGCCAAGCACCTCCTCCTGGTGTAGATTACATGGCGTTCCGAAGAAACTGCCGGGTGCGTTCTTCCTGCGGATTGCCGAATACTTGCTCCGGCGGGCCCTGCTCCACAATTACGCCCTGATCCATGAAGATAATCCGGTCACCAACATCGCGTCCGAAGCCCATTTCATGGGTGACAATCAGCATCGTCGTCCCGCGTGCAGCCAGATCCTTCATGACATCGAGCACGTCGCGCACACGCTCGGGATCAAGTGCAGAGGTGACTTCGTCAAACAGCAGTACCTCAGGGTTCATCACGAGCGACCGTGCGATCGCAACCCGCTGCTGTTGTCCGCCCGACAGTTGTGCCGGGTAGCTGTCCGCCTTATCGAGCAAGCCGACTTGATCGAGGAGCGCCCGGGCTTGCGGCAGAACCTCAGCCTTCGAGCGGCCCTGGACTTTCATCGGAGCAAGCAGCAAGTTCTCCATCACAGTCATATGGGGGAATAAATTATAACTTTGGAAGACCATGCCGATGCGCTGGCGAACCTTCTGCATCGACTGAGGAGTATATTCGATTTTCTGATCGTCGATAAACACCTCGCCGCCGTTGATGCTTTCCAGTCCGTTGATACAGCGCAGCAGTGTACTTTTTCCCGAACCGCTGGGCCCAATGATGACGATAACTTCCTTCGCATGCACGTCGATATCGACACCACGCAGGATTACGTTTGTGCCATATTGCTTCTGCAGATTACGGATCGACAATTTCGGTTGATTTGTACTCATGCTGTTCCCTCCTTCGTTTGCGCAGGACCGGTTATGGCCGCGGAATCATTTGCATCGGGTCAAGATCGCCAGCCTGAGGCATATATTCCTCAATCAGCGTCTTGAAGTAATCCTCTTTGCGCATCTGCTCCAGCGCCCCATTGACGAAAGTCAGCATCTCCGCTTCATTCTTGCGTACCCCAATCGCCATTGGAGCAAAAGCCACTTGTTCGCCAACAATGGTATAATCCGTCGAAGTCTTCACAAATTCGGACATCAGCACCGCGTCATGGAACATCGCATCGGCCCGGCCATCCTTCAGCGCGCGGAAAGCATCAGCGTTGCTTTCTATTTTGATTTGTTTGGCCGTCGGCACATTCTCATCGAGATAGGTGGAGCCTGTGGAGCCTTTAATTACGATCACCGTCTTACCCGCAAGATCCGGAATGGATGTGATCCCGCTGTCCTTCTTCACGACGGTCACGACGCCGCCGTCGAAGAAATTTGTAGAGAAGTCAAGCTGCTGTTTCCGTTCTTCGGTCACGCCAAGGGTAGCCGCAATAAAGTCGATTTTGTTTGAGTCGAGGTACGGGATGCGGTTAGTCGCGTTAACTGGCACGAATTCAACCGCATTTGCGTCCCCGAAGGCGTATTCGGCCATTTTTTTGACAACGCCAATCTCGTAGCCGGCGTTTTTCCCGTTTTCATCCAGGTAACCAAGCGGCGGATAGTCGACCTTCACGCCAACGACGAGCTTGCCGCGTTCCTTGATGGCTGCCGGAGGGGCAGGCACATCGGTAGAAGGCGCCGCTGCCGCCGCGTTTGCGTTTCCGTTCGCGTTGCCCGCTTTCGCAGCCTCTCCCGCCTCATTTGCCTGGTTTCCGCAGCCCGCAGCGAAGACCATCACCGCCATCGACACCATCAGCATCCATTTGCTCATTCCCGATTTGCGCACCAAGTTTTTCATATTCCATCCCCGCTTTCGTCAGTTCATAAATTTGGTATGCTTGATTGCGTTAATGCTTATCGTTTAGCAGGCGCTAAGCTCGCCGAATACTTTGGCCAGAGACTCCAGGCTTTCCTTCGTAAACCGTTCCGGCTCCCAATTGTATTGAGGACCAATTAATTCCAGCGTCAGATAACCGTTATAGCCGATCGCCTTTAAACTCTCCGCAAACTTCTCTAGCGGGAAGCAGCCCATGCCCCAGCCCAGATGCGCCGATGTTTTGCCGTCGCCGTCCAGGAAGTGAATATGCGCCAGGTCGCCGCCAAATGCTGCATCATATGTCTCAATGCTGTCGCCCCCAAGCGTCATCGGGACGGTATCCATCAGTACCTTAAGTGCAGGTGAGCTGATTTCGCTGTACATCCGGTGAAGCGACTTCAAATCGGTTATGAGATTGGAGCCCATTTTCGACATCGGCTCGAGCGCAAGAGTAACCCCCTGCTGCTGAGCGGCTTCGGCCAGGACCGAAAGCGATTCGCGGGCCCGGGCCCAGGCTTCCTCGGCCGGCTCGTTATAGAAGCCATAACCGGCGGTAACTAGCAAGAGCCCGGTTTCCAAGGTATTGGTCACCTCGATGCAGGTTCGGAAATAGTCGATACTCCGGTTACGCAGCGTATTGTCTTTTGCGGCCAAATTGATCGGATAGATGCACTGCTCCGGGGTAAAACAGACCAGTTCAAGACCTCGGCTGCGGATTTGCCGGCGGATGCTCAAAATGTCCTGATGAGTGGCATCGCCTACATATAGATGCGGCGCGCCTCCCCAAAGTTCGATTGCCTGCAGGCCAAGCCGGACGGTTGAATCAAGGAAATACTCAAATGGAAACCGGTGGTAATGAAAATTCATATTTGCGATCATGGCCACTGTTTAATCGCCTCCTCAAGTAGTCGTCATCTAGACATCGCCTTAAGCCGGTCCAGACATTTGCTGATTTCCTGCTCAGGTTCCAGATAATAGCGGTTCACGACAAGCTCAAGTGTCGCATAGCCCTCATACGACCGGTTAAGCTCTCTCCAGTAGTCCTGCATCGGAAATACGCCATCGCCAACTGCCATATTCGAGCCGCCTTTTCCGTCCCCGTCGCAGAAATGAACATGCCGAAGGCGGGAGCCGAATGTATCGAGCCATAGCTGTACATCCTCGCCGGCGGTATACATCGGGACCGTATCGAGCATTGGATCAACGAAGGGAGAAGCTACCTCGTCGACCAGCCGCTTGAGATCAGGGAGTGTGTTTACCAGATTCGTGCCGAACTTGGAGCGGGTTTCCATGACCAGATGAATGCCGTAGGATGCAGCTTCCTCGCCGAGCAGCTGAAGCGATTCTACCGAGCGCTTGAACCCCTCTTCCTTAGGTTCGTCGTAAAAGCCCGAACCGGGTACGACGAGCAAGAGCGGCGCTTCCAACTCAGCGGCTATCGCAAGGCTTTTTTTGAAGTATGAGATGCTGCGCTCGCGCAGCCGTTTCTCCCGGGCCGCAATATTAACGGGATAGACGCATTGTTCGGGTGTGAAGCACGTTACTTTAAGTGCTCTTGCGGTAATTTCTTGCCTTAGATGAGCAAGCGCCGTGGCGGGAAGATCCTCGACGTACAGATGCGGCTCAGCTGCCCATAGTTCGATTGCTTCTATTCCGAGCCGTACCATGGAATCTAGAAAATACGTTAACGGATACCGCTGATAGTTGTAGTTCATCACCGAAATGCCGCGCATTGTTTCGCTCCCTTCTTGCTGCTGGAATGCTTTGTTTATCCCATGCGGTGGATAGATATCGCTTTACTTCACGACAAGTGCCGGCAGTTTGGTCGCAACATTCATTCCGTTTTTTCATTCAAGGAGTTCCTAGATTTCCACATTGTTTGCCGGGAGTTCTCGGCTGGGTCAAAATTAAATCTTCTATTTATATAGAGGTGTCGTCTATATGAGAGGTGTCGTCCCAGTTCATTGTGCATAAAAGGGACCATGCTTGTCCGCTTCCGCGCTTCCGCCCTACTCGCCAATCACCTGAATGTAAACCTTGCGGCTTTTCGGCCCGTCGAACTCCGCCAGATAAACATCCTGTGCATCACCGGAGATCATCTTCCTGTCCTGCACAACAAACAGGCAGCTGTTGCCGGAAATCATCGATTTGAGATGCGAAGGCGAGTTGCTGCCCGTTGCCCCGTACGAAGGGAGAAAGTGGGCGTGCGCGTAAGGAAAGTCCTTCGGAGCCATCCGTTCGAGCAGCTCCTCGATATCCGTCTCCACGCATTCCAGTCCTTCGTTAACCATAATGCCTGTCGTCGTATGGGCGGAGATAACGGCCGCAAGCCCGTTTTGCACACCGCATTCCTCGATAAAGGTACGGATCTCCTCCGTAATCTTGATCATTTGAAACTCTGCTTCCGACCGGAGCACAAGCGTTTTTAATTTAACCATGGCCGTTCGTTCCCCCTTTCCCCAAGAAAGACCTGCGCATTGCCGCCCAAAATCTTATCCAGCGTCTTCGGTCTGAATTCCATTGCCTTCAGCGCCGGCAGCAGCCGTTTCGCTTTGAATCGGGGAGTGTTTGTGCCGAACATGACCTTATCGTTTAAGTTCCGTTCAATCCAGAGCGGGCCCATGTTCGTCTTGAACACCTGCTTGTAGAAATCAAGCGCGTTATCCATATGAAGCAGCGACGTATCGGTAAATACGTTCGGATACTTCAGCAGCAGCATGACCATGTCATGCACCCAAGGCCAGCCGAAGTGGGCAAGACACATGCGCAGGTCCGGATAGGCGATCGCGACTTCCTCGAAGTTCAGCGGGTGCGAATACTTGGCCGGCGCATCCGGCTCCCAGCTCATGCCGGCATGGAACAGAATCGGTTTGTTGTATTTGAGGCATAGCTCATAAATCGGCTTCATGCTGTCATCTTGAGGATAAAATTTCTGTTTGGAGGGATTCAGCTTCAGTCCCTTCAGGTCCAGCACACGAAATGCATAATCCAGCACCTCGATCGCATCGCTGCGGTGCGGATCCACACTGGCGAATCCGATGAACCTCTCGGGG